>JAJYIO010000112.1 GCA_021790035.1 bacterium
GCTGGCTCAGGTTGCGACGCCGCCGGTGGTATCCACGCCGAACGGCGGCAGCTCCGCTGCCGCCACGACGACCGTCGGTCCGGCGGCTTCGGGGCCCCAGAGGACCGCGCCGGTGATTCCAGCGGCCCCGGTCGAACCCGACGCCGCCAAGGCAGCGGCCGCCCGGACCGCTTCCACCGCCCAAAATGCCACGCAGGCCGCGGCGGCAAAGGGCGTTCAGACGCTTCAGGTCGTCGATCCGGGAGCCCTGGTCGAGAATGCGCCCACAGGGGGCCCGGCTCTCGCCGGAAAGAAGGGCGGCGTCTCGGCGACCGCACAGCAACTTCCGCCTCCGGCCGCCAAGGCTCAGGCGCAGCAGGGGACCCCGAGCCAGCTCGGCACGATTCCCGCACTCGCCGACAAGCCGAAGGCTCCGGCAAGCGCCAAACTTTCCGCCGCTCCTTCCGGTCGCCCGGATCCGGGATCCGGGCCCGGCAAGCCGCCGCCCCTGGTTGCGGGCTCCGGGAAAGGGTCGACTACCCTGGTCGAGGCGATGGACGGCACGAAAGCCGGGTCGCAGACCACCACCCCGGGACCGAAACTCCAGGCCCTTTCGCTGGACGACCTGGTGGTGAAGCACGTGGCCGCCGCTGCCGGGCAAAAGGGCCAGGATGCAAGCACCACGCCCGGTCAAGCTGGCCTGGCCCTGGGTGGCGCCACGGCGCGCCCGGCGGTGGGCCCCGCCCCCGCGGCTCCCGCTCCGGCCCCCGTTCCCCTTCGCCAGATGCTGATCGATCAGGTGCAGCAGGCCTCGTCGACGGGGAACCAGAGCGTCTCGATGACCTTGCACCCCGAATCGCTCGGAACGATCCACCTCCACGTCCAGCTGGTCGACGGTGCGGTCAACGCGATGATCAAGGTCGAGCATCCGGAAGTGGGTCGGGCGATATCCCAGCAGCTCGACAACCTCCGCCAGTCGTTCGAGACCCAGGGAATCAAGATCGACAAGCTCGAGGTGAACGTTTCGAGCGATGACCGCCACGGTCAGGATGCCTCGACGATGATGAACTTCGCCGGCGGCAACCCGCAGCAACAGCAGCAGGCCGATGCGCACTCGGCCCGGCTCGGCTATTTCCAGGCATCGGGTCCCGAGCCAGAGCCAGAGGCTTCGTCGGGCGTGACGGGTTCGTCGGCCGTGGCGACGAACTCGCCCCCATCCGCGACAACCCTCGACCTGCAAGCGTAGGAGAAAAGAGATGGCCCTTTCACCGGTCTCCAGCCCGACGTCCACCACGTCGACGAGCTCCTCCTCCTCGAGCAGCACCCTGACCGATGCTACTGCCGCCGTCGGGTCTCAGGCGCTGGGCGAGATGGACTTCTTGAAGCTCCTCACGACTCAGCTCCAGCAGCAAGATCCGATGCAGCCCATGGACGACACCCAGTTCGTCTCGCAGATGGCGCAGTTCAGCAGCCTCCAGGAAACCCAGCAGCTCAACCAGAACTTCCAGGCCTTCAACACATCGATCACGAGCGCCCTGGACCTGCAAAGCCTGTCCCAGGCGTCGGGCCTGATCGGCAAGGAGGTCTTCGCCGGCTCGGATCCCACCAGCCTGACGATGGGTCAGGTCATCGAGATCCTCCAGCAGAACGGCAAGCTCCAGGCCGTGGTCCAGCAACCCGACGGATCCACGCAGAACTTCGGTCTCGACCAGATCCAGCAGATCGGGGCGACCCAGGCCCAGGAGGCGAGCTACGTCGAGCCGACCGCCACCTCGTCGTCCTCGACCTCGAGCACCCAGCTCCCGACCGGATACCAGACCTATCCCGCGTCAACGTAGGCAAGATCCCTGATGACGCCCAACGACTTCGCCCTGCCGGCAGCGGCCGGCGCGATCGGACCGGTCGGTCCGTCCGCCAGTCCGCGGCCGCCGATCACGATCGGTCCGCAGGCCGGGCCATCCTTTGCCCAGGTCCTCGAAAACAAGGGCCAGGATGTAAAGCTCTCCGCCCACGCCCAGGCCCGGCTCAAGAGCCGGAACATCTCGCTCGATCCGGCTCGCCAGGCCAAACTCTCGGCGGCGGTCGACAAGGCGGCGGCCAAGGGCAGCCGCGAATCCCTGGTCCTGATGGATGACGTCGCCTACGTGGTCTCCGTCCGCAACCGTACCGTCATCACCGCGGTGGACGGCCAGAGCATGAAAGACAACGTGTTCACCAACATCGATTCGGCGGTGATCGTGTAGACGAGACCGCATTTCACCGCACCTGGGCCGGACCCCTCGAGGGAGGCCCCGAACCGGAACCCGAAGCGTTCCGGCAACCACCGTCACGGCTCCACTTTGCAGGCAATTGCCTGCGCGTCTCGAGGGAGGGGACATGCTGAGATCCCTGAACGCCGGTGTGACCGGCCTGAGCAACGAACAGACCGCCATCGACGTCATCTCGAACAACATCTCGAACGTCAACACGGTGGGCTACAAGACCCAGCGCGTCGAGTTCCAGAACCTGCTCGAGCAGACCCTCGGAGCGGGCTCGGCGCCGCAGAACGGCCGCGGAGGAACGAACCCCGAGCAGGTCGGCCTCGGCGTCACGACCGGTGCGATCACGACGATCGAGACCCAGGGCGCCCTCAACTACACGGGCAAGGACACCGATCTGGCGCTCCAGGGGGACGGCTACTTCGTCGTGAATGACGGGACCCAGAACTACTACACCCGGGACGGGAGCTTCGACTTCGACAGCAGCGGCACGTTCATTCATGCCGACGGGATGAAGGTCATGGGCTGGACGGCGATCAACGGCGTCATCAATCCGCAGGTGCAGCCGAGTTCGATCACGATTCCCCGGGGCATGACGTTGGCCCCCAAGGCGACGCAGAACGTCGACATCAAGGGCAACATGCAGGCGACCGCCTCCGACATCTCGCTGGCGGGCGTCATCCAGGGGAGCACGACGGTCGGTACGCCTTCCCCCGCCTCGCCCGTCAACGTGGCGCTCCGCATGATGAACTCCAAGGGCGAGCTCATCACCGGGACCCTGCAGCTGACCCAGGAGGGGAGCACGCAGACCTGGGACGCGGCGTTCACGCCGGATGCGCCGTCCGCAGCTTTGCTCACCACCGGGGCGGCGGCGATCAACCTCGGCAAGATCACGTTCGACGACACCGGCAAGGTGTCGGATAACGCCTTGACCCCCCTCACGCTGACCTACCTCCCGACGGACGGAGCCCAGACGCAGTCCTATAGCCTGGACCCCAGCACCCTCCAGATCCGCACCGACGTCACCAGCACCCAGATCGGCTTCAAGGCTCCGCTGGCCACCGATCCCGCGACGGCCGGCCTCCCCGCGGGCGACGTGGGAATCTGTTACGCGGGCAGCTACACGATGACGGTCAACTGGTTCGACGCCACGGGCCAGCAGCATACCGGCAGCCTGGTGATGCAGCGCGATCTCGACGAACAGAACGCCAACGCCGGGACGACCAATCCGATCGAGTGGCGGTCTCTCTTCACGTACAACGACCCCACGATCAAGGACGACACCACGGGCTCCGGGGCGGGAGCGGGGCCCATTCCGATCGACATGGGCACCGTGTCGTTCGACCAGTACGGCATGCTGGCCTCCAACGGTCTGAATGCAGCGTCCATCAAGTACACCAATGGCTCGGCCAACTCCACGCTGGCGTTCGACCCCGGCCAGGTCGGCGACGTGAATGGCCTGACCCAGTTCCAGACCGACTCCACGGCCCTGGTCAGCGGACAGGATGGCTTCGCGGCCGGATCCCTGACGGGGCTTTCGGTGGATCCCTCGGGGATCGTCTCGGGTGTCTTCAACAATGGCCAGGTCCGGGAGCTGGCGCAGGTGGCGGTCGCCAACTTCGACAACCCGGAGGGTCTCGTGAACACCGGCAACAACCTGCTCCAGGTCGGTAACAACTCGGGCGACGCCCAGATCGGCACCGCGGGGACCGCCGGACGCGGCTCCATTGCCGAGGGCAATCTCGAGCAGAGCAACGTCGATCTGGCCCAGCAATTCGCCGATCTGATCGTCGCCCAGCGTGGCTTCCAGGCCAATGCACGCATCATCACGACGTCCGACCAGATCCTGCAGGAGCTCATCCAGCTCAAGCAGTAGTACGCGCCTGCCTCCGGGTCAAAGGCTACGTACCGACCCCACGGCGCGGCTATCCGGCCGCGCCGTGGGTATGCAGGAAGAGATGGAGATCCGACCGGTCCTCGGCGCCGCGGCCCAGCTTGCTGGGTCGGGCTCTGCCGGCCCGCAGCTTCTTGATGGCCAGGTGGTCCAGGGAAAGGTCGTGTCGGCAGGACCCCGCGAGGCAGACATCGAGATCGGCGGGAAGATCGTGTCGGTCCAGACCGACGTGCCTCTGGCCCCTGGCGATCAGCTGGCCCTCAAGGTGTCGCTCGGGGGCGCCGGACAGGTCCGCTTGACCATGCTGGGCCTGACCGGATCGTCGGTCTCGCTGCTCTCTGACTCCAACATCGCGGCGTTGCTCGAGCAGGTGGATCTGCCATCGGATCTCCCTTACCGGGACGGTGCGCGCCTCCTCCTGGCGCAGGCCGACACCGTCGACCCGGCATCCCTGCGAGAGCTGATGCGCCAGGCGCCGGGCGATCGCCCGGCGGCCGCCTTCCTGCTGGCTCGCGGGCTTCCGGTGACGCCGGCGGCTCTCGCCCTGGTACGGGGGCAGGATCCGGGCGCTAGCTTCGGCAAGCAGATCGCCAGGACCTTGACGGACGGGGGCGCCTTGCAAGACGGCCCGCCCGAGCTGGCTTCACTGGTCCTCCCCGAGCACGCCGATGCCGCAACCCTTTCCCGCTCCCTGACGACCCTGGTGCAGGCGTTCACGCCGCCCGAGGCCGCGATCGCCAGGCATCTGAAGTCCGCTCCAGGCAGGTCCGCACCGGCGGCCCCGCCCGCTGACGAAGAAACGCGAGATCCGGCCCCCGGGTCGACGGCCGGCCGCACATCCGTCGCCCCCCAGGCTTCCGACCAGGCGCCCGCGTCCGGTCCATCCACCGAGCTGGCGGACGCTGCCGGACCCGAGGTTCCGGCGCCACCGGCTCAAGGCACGCAACCGGGTGCCGCCGCCCCCCCGTCGGGAGCCTCGCGGGCTCCTGGGACCGAACCCGCGCCTGGAGGCCAGCAGGACGGTGCGACGGGATCCTCGTCGCGAGCTCCGGTCCCGCAGGACCCGGCGCCCTCCGGGGACGGCCGGCCGGCCGCGCAGCTGGCGAGCTCCCTTCCGGTCCTGGCGGCACCTCGACCTCCCGTTCCCGCAGCGCCAGCTGGCCAGCCCCCACCGCGGGTGCCTTCCGGAGTTTCCCGCACCGACCCCGAGGAAGCCAGGTCAGGGAGAGAAGAACCCGCAGCGGGGGCAGAAACGGGGCCCGAGCCCCGGCCGATGGGCTCCGGGCAAACGCCCGAACTCCGGCTCGCGGCCAACCTCATGGTGGCTCTCGAGAAGGCGATCGCCGAGCGAGCGACCGCCGATGCGAGGCAGACCGCCGGAACCCGCGGGGGCAAGGTCGTCCGGGGACCGGCCGCGCAATCGGTGCGGGACGGCTCCCCTCTCGAGGCCGGAGCGCCCCTGGCTGAACTTCGCCAGCAGATCCGGTTCCAGCAACTCGAGAACGCGGCGACCACTCGCCCCGTGCCAGAGGTGCGCTTGCCGCTGCTCTTCGGTTCGAACCGCGGCGAGCTGGTCGTCCAGCGGTACCAGGGTAACGCCCGCGAACCCGAGGGCCACGCCCGGATCGTGGTTGCCCTCGACATGGCCACGCTCGGCCCGCTCAAGATCGATCTGATGTACATCCGGGGACACGTCAGCGGCAATCTCATCGTGGCGGATGAGGCCACGGCCGATTATCTCAAGGGTCGGCTGGACGAGCTGACCTCGGGCATCGCGGGCGTCGGCGTGGGGGTCGGCCACCTGGCCGTGTCGACGCCGTCCGAGACCCCGGCGGTGGCGCCGCTGGGCGCACGCTTCGATCTGAAGCTCTGATGGCGCAGCAAGAACCCCAAGCATCACAGAAGCAGGCCGTCGCCCTGCGTTATGATGGGGATCGGGACGCCGCCCCCGTGGTCGTAGCGAGCGGGCGCGGGGCGCTGGCCGAGCGGATCATCGCGACCGCCCGCGAGCACGGCATTCCGATCCAGGAGGACGCGCAACTGGTCGAAGCCTTGTCCAAGCTCGATCTCGGGGAGATGATCCCGGCCGAGCTCTATCCGGTCGTCGCCGAGATCCTGGTCTTCGTGGGCCGTGCCGACCGGGAGCGCTCGCTGACGATGGCCGCGAGGAACCTCCCGTGATCCGAGTGACTCGCCTCAATTCCACCGAGTTCGTGGTCAACGCGGACCTCATCGAGACCGTGGAGGCCACGCCGGACACCGTCATCACGTTGACGACGGAGCACAAGTACGTGGTACGCGAGTCGGTCGACGAGATCGTCTCGCGGGTCATTTCGTACAAGCGATCCTGCATGGCGCCGGCTTTGGTGCCGAAACCGGATACGGACGCCCCTTAAGGAGATACGCAGCTGGAATTCTCCACCCCGTTCGGCATCTTGCTCGGCTGGTGCGCGATGCTCGCGGCCTTCACCATCGAGGGCGGCAAGATCACCTCCTTGCTGCAGCTTTCTGCCGCCATGATCGTCTTCGGAGGCACCTTCGGGGCCACGTTCCTCAGCTTCCCCATGCGGGAGATGCGGTCGTTCATCAAGATCATCTCGCTGGCGTTCGGCAAGAACAAGCTCGAGCCTCACGAACTCATTCCCCAGCTCGTGCGCTATGCCGAGAAGGCTCGCAAGGAAGGTCTGCTGGCCCTCGAGGCCGATGTCGCCGAAGCGGGAGACGAATTCCTGCAAAAGGGCATGCAGATGGTCTCCGACGGCATCGACATGAACACCGTCCGAGAGATGCTCGAGACCGAGCTTTCCTTCATCGCCAGCCGCCACGCGGCGTCTTTCGGCATCCTCGAGGCGATGGGCGGCTACGCCCCGACGATGGGCATCATCGGCACCGTCATGGGACTCATCTCGGTGCTATCCAATCTCCAGGATCCGAGCTCGCTGGGCCCCCACATCGCGACGGCCTTCGTCGCGACCCTGTATGGCGTCTGGACTGCCAACCTGCTCTGGCTGCCACTGGGAATGAAGCTCAAGCGCAAGAGCGAGGAGGAGATCCTCGTGCGAGAACTCATGCTCGCCGGGATCCTGTCGATCCAGGCCGGGGACAACCCCCAGATCGTCGAGGAGAAACTCAAGAGCTACCTGTCCCCTTCGATGCGGCTCGCGCTCCAGAAGGAAGAGTAGGTGGATCGTTCGCAGGGTAGCGCCGGACGCCCGGAAGATGACGGGTCAGAGGCGGCCGGGGGAAGCTGGCGATGAGTTACCCACCGGCTGCGCCGACACTCTCGAATGAAACGCCACCTGCCGAGCGGGGCTACGCAGCAGCTTGCCCGCAGCAGTGGGGGCATGCGGGGGCTGGCACGGACCCCGCAGTCACTGCCCGAGCGCAGCGA
>JAJYIO010000113.1 GCA_021790035.1 bacterium
GTCTTACGAGAACAACAAGCAGCAGATCCTGAAATATCAGCAGGCAGCGGATCAGGAGGCCAAGCAAGCCCAGGCCGCCAAGGAGCGCGAGCGCGAGAAGGCCAAGGAGGAGCGCCGGGCAAACATCGAACTGGCCACGATCATCCTGCGCTATGGGCTCGACGTGGACTCGGACTGGCCGGACGTCCTTGATGCGCTCTGCGCGAAGGACCAGCGCCTAGATCTGGCAGTGGCTGGCTACCAGACCCGCTGCGACTGGTCCGAGGGCTACTACCGCGTCCAGAGTGCTTTCGGACGGTTCCGCATCGAAACCGACGAGGACAAGGAGATCGCCGGAGACATCGCGAGTTGCCTGGCCAGCGACAATGACTTCCGCGACGGCCGCGTGTTCCGTGACACCACTTGGTCATACGATCGCCTCTTCGCCTCGGTGTCCGACCAGCAGCTCGTGACGGACGCAAAGCTTGCGCTGGAGCGGAGCGAGCGATGAAGACCGGAACCCACCCCGGCGAATCCCGCGAGCGCGTGTGCGCAGCCATCTACGACAGCTACGCCGCCACCGGACTGCCGCCAACGATCCGCGAGCTTGACGATCTGGTCGGGCTCAAGAGCCCATCGACCGTCCACTGGCATCTCCAGACGCTGGCCGCCGAGGGCCGGATCGTCCTTGGCGAGCGCGGAGCCAACCGTTCCATCACCCTGCCGCCCGGCGAGCACGGATCGTGTCGTGCGTGCGGGGGAACTGGCCGGGCTCGGGCCGCTGTCGAGGAGTTCGCCCGATGAGCCTCGCCGAGCACCTGTCCGAACGGATCCGCCGGATCGGCCCGGCGCCGGCCATGTTCTGCCCGGCCCATCGCGCTCCTGTCCGGGACTTCACCCGCGAGGATGCCGTCGCCTCCGTGCGTTGCGATGCCTGCCGGCGGTGCTACGAGCTGAACGATGCCTGGGACCGCCAGCGCCGCAACATGGGCGTCATCCTCTTCGACTTCCTGGCCAATGGCGAGCTGCGCCTGGCGATGCCGACAAAGCGGCGAATGCAGCCCCGATGACTGCCGTTATACTTGACTCCGCCTCACGCTGCGTGCTAAAGTCGTGGCCGCAGCTGAAAACTGCACTTGGCGTCCCGCGCACGAAAGCCGCGATTCGCGTTTTTGAACCTCGTGCCGGGGTCGGACGGATAAGCCGGGAAACCGGGAAGAAGTCGGCTCTACCAAGTGGAGTTTTCAGCCCCGGCACCCTATCGCCGCTGAAAACGGCACCGAGAGGAATTAGCGCGTCTTGGCCGGCTCGTGCTGGCCCGTGATGTGGCTCCTCTCTTCTGTCCCGCGTTGCGCCATGCCACGTTACCTGGCGCAATACGCTGTTATGCGCATAAATACTGGCTTTCAGTCGGTAATGTTTATAAAGCGTAACATCGTAATTACGTCCAAAATGACAAACAATCGGGTATAATAGGTCACGATGGCGAGAACGCAGCAGATTCGATCAGCCGCCATGTAGATTTCGCCCCAGTCCCCGGGGCAACCCAGTCAACGACCACCGCAGAACACCAGCAGTCCGGAAGGCGGGCGGACCCATCTTCCGGGTGGACTGGAAACGCGCGGTCGAAAGCTAGATGCCGCAGTCCCGCGGTAGGAAGCGAGTTTCCGATGGCCAAACGAGGTCCAAAAAAGGGCGATCCGCGAGCAATCGCAAACGGGAAAAGAGCCGCCGAAATAGTCCGCGCTAAATTCGCTAGCCCAGAGGCATACCAAGCCCATCTCGGCGAAATGGGCCGTAAGGGCGGTAGATGCACTTCAGAACGCTATGGCCCTGAATTTTTCGCATCGATTGGCCGTAAGGGCGGCCATACGCTGCTGGAAACCCGAGGTGTTGAATACTACTCCTCACTCGGTCGAAAGGGCGGCAAGGCCACCAAGGCTGCTTCCCTGCCTACTGCGTAATACCTTCCTCTGTCCTGCGGAAAGCCGAGGCGAAACAATGCGCATCCGGACCATAAAGCCCGAGTTCTGGTCGGACGAGAAGATCGCTCCGCTCCCATCCCTGGCGCGGCTCGTGTACATCGGTCTTTGGAACCTAGCCGACGACGAGGGCCGGCTCCTTGGTTCCCTGCGCTGGATCGATGGCCAGCTTTTCCCGCTTTCGGAAGAATCAGCCACAGATGCTCTTGATCTCCTGGAAGAGAGCGGGCGCATCATCCGCTATCGTGATCGCAACGGCCGGGAGTTGATCCAGATCGTATCTGAGCGATGGAGGCGCCACCAGAAGATCGACCGTCCCCGCCGCTCTTGTTACGAGGCTCCGCAGGGATACATCGACGAGGCTTCGACGAATGATCGCGCAAATCCCGAAAATAATCGCGCAGATGTATCGACTGGAACAAGGGAACATGGGGAACAAGGGAACAAGGGGAACGAGGGAGCAGGGAGCGCGAGCGCGCCTGTGCCTGCGTCCGATTCTTTCGATCGATTCTGGGATGCGTACCCGGCCAGGTGCCCCCGGAGGGACAAAGCCCAGGCCCGTAAGGCGTGGGAAAAATCCCCCCCCCCGATCGATGCCGTCCTCGCTGCGCTTGCGTGGCAAGACCGGCAGCCTGACTGGCTTAAAGATGGCGGCCAGTTCATCCCGGCCCCGGCCGTTTGGCTTAACCAGCGGCGCTGGGAGCGCGAACCCCCCGCCGAGGCTGCGCGTGGCCCTAGCCGGCCACTCTCCTCGCTTGATCGCCTGGTGCGCCGGGTGGACGAACAGAAGGCCGCAGCGAAAGCCAACGCTAGTGCTGGTGTGATAACGCCGTGACCCACGAAGAAGCTATCGACGTGGCGTCATATCTGCGTGGCTGTTATCCGCTTCAGCGTATCCCCGCCGAGGCCGTCACGGCATACTCCAGGGCCATTCTTGACTTCGATATCGCTGACGTGATGGATGCTGTCGCGGATCACGTGGACCGCGATAAGGCGTTCCCAGACACGCCAGCCGAGTTCAAGAGGCTCGTGCGGGGCTTTCTTTTCCGCCGCGCCCAGCCTGTACCGCCCCATTCGGTAGCGTTTATAAATCCGGCGACAACAGCGGAACAGCGACGCGAAGCGCCCGAGGCATTCCGCCGGCAGAGTATTCTCTTGGCTCAACTTGAGCGTATCCCCTTCGGGACGCGCTGGCAGGCCGTCCGTGATCCCGCAGAGATTCAGCGCATTGGACGCACTGTCAAGCCATGCCCTGAAGCCCAGGCGTTGATCGACGAGATCAAGCGCATCGCCGAGACAGAATACCGGCACCATGCGCAGGTCCGTTGCCACTACGCCGAGGAAGACCAAGAGCCCACTTGGGGCGGCCTGAATGAGGGAATTGATGCGCTGCTCGGACACTCGTCCCAGCGAAGCTGAAATCGAGAGTTTTCGGGCGGATCTCGCCCAGAAAGGACTGCTGTAATGCCCACTGGAGTCGCACTCTTAAACTGCCGTGAGCAGGATCTCATTGAGATCGTACGTTCCGTGATTACCTGGCTTCACAGCGAAGCCGACATCGGCCGTCTTTCAGATCGGAGCCGAGCGGCTAGATTCCTGGCCCAAGCTAAGGACGTCGAACGGAAGCTTCATGAGGCGGTGCACGAATGAGCCGGAAGAGCAACGCGACGATCGTGCCAGACCCCACCGTCCCGATGGCGAACTGCGCCGTCTGCAACCGCAGCTTCCCGATCGGCCAGATGGTCAGTCCTAGCGCCGAACCTTGGGAGGCTCCTATGGACCTAGTTTGCGAGGCCAGGGAGAGCCGTTGCCTATCGCGATACGGCAAGGGGGAGCGGTACCGCGCTCCAGATTCGCAGAATGGTGGCTCGCTGGGCCAGGAACAGACGCAAGCGATCCCAGCTGCGTATTCGGACACCCGGGGATCGGAGCCGGCCTTCCCGGCCATCACAGAGGCCACAGAAAAGAGATCGGCGTGCCTACTGATATACGTGGCGAGCCCGCTGGCACCGTATCTCGGAAGTGGCTTCGATATGAACATCGAGAAGGCCAAACGCTATGCCCGTTCGGTGGCCGATCTTGGGCACTTCCCTTTGACGCCTCACCTTCTGCTCACTCGCTTCCTGGACGACTCCAATCCGGCCGAGCGCGAGATGGGTCTCCAGCTTGGCCTCGAAGCACTGACGAAGGCCGATGCCCTCTGGATCTTCGGTGAGTACCTGTCGGGCGGGATGCGCGAGGAAATCAAGCGTGCTGCTGCGATGGCGATCCCAATGCGGTGGTTTCCAGACGGCGTGCCAGACGGAGACGATCATCGCGACGACACCGAGAAGCTCCTGTCGGCACTCGGCCACGCGGAGAAGGTGGCGCTGTGAATTGTTTCACCTGTTGCACTTACGACCCGCTCCGCCTGTGGTTGCCCCACCGCAAGACCGAGATGCTGCCCGACGAGGGTTGTGCCCTCTGGTCGTGCGATCCCCGCAGCCAGTCCCAGCGCGAGTGGGCCGAGAGCGTCGTCGCTCCGATCGAGGGCCAGCTACCGCTTTTCGGGGACGCCGGCTAGCCGGAGCCCACCAATCACCGACGCCCACTGCTTTCAACGAGGACCGAAGATGAAAATTACTGCAACACGAGGCGATCTCGCCAAGGCGATCGCCGTTGTCTCTCGGGTGGTCTCGAGCCGTGCTGCCCTGCCCGTGCTGTCGAACCTCTTGCTGGTCGCCACGGAAGACGGACTGAAGATTACCGCCACGGATCTCGACATTGGGATCGAGGTGGCCTGCCCGGCCATGGTGCAGGAGCCCGGCTCGATCACCCTCCCCGCCAAGAAATTGCACGAGATCGTCGCCAAGCTCCCCGAGGCTCCGATCGGCATCGCGATCGAGGACTACCAGGCGCTCATCACATGCAAGCGCTCGAAGTTCACGGTGCCCACGTTGCCGGCCGACGAGTACCCCAAGCTCCTGGCCTCTGCCCAGGACGGCGCGACGGTCGTGCTGCCGGCGGCGGAACTGGCCCGCGGCATCCGCCAGACGCTCTTCGCCACATCGAAGGACGACAAGAGCATCCTCACTGGCCTGCTGTTGCGGGTCCACGATGCGAAGCTCGAGATCGTCGGCACGGACGGCTACCGGTTGGCCTGGTGGCGCGCTGAAGGGAAGGGAGAAGGCTCCCTGGAGGCGATCATCCCCTCACGGGCCATGGGCGAGCTGTCGCGGCTCCTGGACGGCGCCGACGTGACGGTCGCTCGGGCCGGCAACCAGATCGCCTTTCGCATCGGCGAGCGGCTGCTGACTAGTCGCGTGATCGACGGGACCTTCCCGGCCTTCGAGCGGATCGTTCCGACGGCGTTCAAATTCGGGGCCAGGATGGATCGGAACGATCTGCTTGGAGCGGTCGAGCGCGCCGGAATCATGGCATCCGAGGCAGAAGGCTATGCTATCAGCTTTGGCCTCGACAAAGGCGAGCTAGGGATCTCAGGGAGCGCCGCGGCCCTGGGTCAGGCGCAAGACACGCTGGCGATCGAGTACGACGGCGAGCCGATGGAGATTCGCTTCAACTCCCGCTACGTCGAGGAGGCCCTACGGGCGGTCGATAGCGAGGCCATCACGCTGCGACTGAACGGGGCAGTGCAAGCCGCGCTGATCGAGGGCGCGGATACCCTCTACACGTCGCTGCTGATGCCAATCCGAGGGTAGGGAAATGAGCGAAGACGCTTGCCAATCCTCGGCCCCTGCGGTAGACTCCGAGTCAGGGCGTCAGAACCCTTCCACAGGCGAGCTTCCGTTTGTCCAGGTAGCTCGGGCCGGAATCGTCATACAAGACCCGCAAGGGGAAAGCGATTCGCTGCCCTGTGGCAGTTCTGAACGGCCCGGCACCTTATCGCCCCGTCAGAAGGGCGAAGACCACAGGAGCCTCGTCGTGGCAACGAACATTGAGCCCAATGCTACCGAGATCGCCAACTTCTGGGTCAAGGTAGACAAACACGGGCCTGTCCCGCAACGCTATCCCGAACTTGGACCTTGCTGGGTCTGGACAGCATCACTGGCCAATAAGGGCTATGGTGCTTTCGGGTGGCGCGGAAAGACCTTCAAGGCGCATCGGTTTTCATGGCTTTTGGTAGGCAGAGAGATCCCAGATGGCCTCTGTCTCTTGCATCGCTGCGACAACCCGCCCTGCGTTAACCCGGATCATTTCTTCCTCGGCACGAAGGCCGACAATAACGCCGACATGACGGCAAAGGGTCGGCATGTAAGTGGATCGTCGAAGACCCCGGTATCTGAATGCAGATACAAGAAGGGGATGGAGCATCACAACGCGAAGCTCACTGCGGACCAGGTTAGAGAGATTCGGCGGTCATATGCAGCCGGGGGAGTTTCTTATCCGATGCTCGCCAGGCAGTTCAATTGCAGCGCGACGGCAATTCTTAAGATCGTTCGGAGGGTTCACTGGTCCCATGTTGACTAACAAGCCCTGGATTTCCAAGGACGGAATCATTGATGCTCCAGTCGTTTACTTCGGCGGCAAGTCCCGCGCCGCGGCCCTGATCTGGGAGCGCCTGGGCAACGTCCCCAACTTCGTCGATCCCTTCATGGGCTCAATGGCGGTGCTGCTCGGCCGGCCTCATCCTACAGAGAAGCGCGGGCTCGAAACCTGCAACGACGCTGATGGCTTCGTGGTCAACGCCTATCGTGCGATCCGCCACGACCCCGAACTGACTGCACACTTCGCCGACTGGCCCGTGAGCGAGTGCGACATGACCGCCCGGCATGCCTGGATCGTCCGGCGCCGCGAGAACCTGGTGGCCGAGCTGATGGGCGATCCCGAGTTCTTCGACGCCAAGATCGCCGGCTGGTTCCTGCACGGCGTGGCCTGCTGGATAGGCTCTGGATACGCCTCGGGTCAGGGCCCCTGGGTCGTCGAGGGCGGGCTGCTGGTCGATTCCCGGAAGCTCCCCCACCTGGCAGGGAACAAGGGCGTCAACCCCGAGGATCCCTCCTCGGAGGACGGTGACGAG
Organism: bacterium; assembly: GCA_021790035.1. Classification (GTDB taxonomy): domain Bacteria; phylum Cyanobacteriota; class Sericytochromatia; order S15B-MN24; family VGJW01; genus JAJXWQ01. Next base: position 6,979 of record JAJYIO010000113.1, read on the forward strand.
TCCGGACAGCTCCCCGCCATGGGTGAGCAACCCGGAGTCGGTCGTCAACTGCCCTCTCTCGGGAGCGCCACCTTTTGCGGCGTGAATCGCCAGCTCCCGCGTATGGGCCCGGGCCGGGGAGTCGAGCGCGAAGCATCTTTGATCGCCTGGTTCCTGGACTTGGCCGATCGCCTTCGCGACGTGCGGATCACATGCGGAGACTGGTCGCGCATCCTCGGACCCTCGGTTACGACGGCGAACGGGACCACGGGCTTGGTCCTGGATCCCCCTTACAGCGGCGGCCGACGTCCGCAAGTGGGCGATCGAGCACGGCGATGACCACAAGCTTCGGATCGTCCTCTGCGGGTACGGCGCGACCGACGAGCGCGAGGCCGAGCACGAGATGCCGGGGGGCTGGACCTCGGCCACCTGGACGGCGTCGGGTGGCTACGGGAACCAGCGCAAGGACGGCGGCAACGACAACCGCTTCCGGGAGACGCTGTGGTTCAGCCCTCATT
>JAJYIO010000114.1 GCA_021790035.1 bacterium
CCCGGGCAGCGTAGATCGCCGCCGTCAGTCCGGCCGGTCCGCTGCCGATGACGATGACATCGCGAATCTCTGGCATGGCAGGACTCCCTTTCTCGGACGAAGCCACAGGCGCACTCGGGTCGAGCAGGCTCGAAGGCCGGCTGCAGAACCGATCAAAGGTCGCTCGATCCTGCGCTCATTCTAGCAGCAGTGCCGGTCTACTGGAGGGCGTAGACGTACCCATCCTCGCAGGAGACGAAGGCCAGGCCCCCCGAGACGATTGCCGACGAACGAATCGGCGCCGACGTCTGGTACCACCAGGTCGTGGTGCCGTCCTGGGTATCCAGGGCGAAGAACCGGCCTGACCACGTGCCCACGTAAAGCCTGTCATCGACGACCGCTATCGCCGACAGGGGCGACGGAGCTCCCGTCGCCTCGACGCTGAACTTCCAGAGCAGGTGCCCGTCGGCGGCATCCAGGCAATACAGGGCTCCATCGCGGCAGCCAAAGTAAACCCGGCCATCGACGATCGCCGGCGAGGCATCGATCGCCTCGGGGGCCTGGAATTCCCAGACCAGGCCGCCCGAGTAGGCATCCACTCCGTAGAAGCTGCCGCCCCGGCACCCGACGTAGACCCGCCCCTCACCCACGACCGGTGACACCGTGATTGCGCCCTTGGCCTTGAGCTCCCACTGGGGCATTCCAGACGACCGATCGAAGGCGAACAAGCTGCCGCCGTGGGTGCCCGCAAAGACGAGCGGTCCGCTCACCGCCGCGCTCGAGCGGATGCGATCGTTGAGGTTGGTGATGCATCGCCATCGTTCGGTGCCGCCGGGATCGATCGCGTAGAAGTACCCGTCGTTGGCCCCGAAGTACACCACCCCGTCCGCGACGACCGGGCTGGATCCGAGGGGGGAACCCGTCCGGAAGGTCCACTTGCGGGTTCCGTTGAAGGCGTCGAGGGCATACATGGCGCCGGCCTCGTCCCCGACGACGACCACGTTGTCCTCGACGGCGGGCGAGCACGCGATGGAGCCCTTGGCCGCGAACTTCCACATGAAACGCCCGGTGAAGGCATCGAGTGCCGTCACGAGGCGGTCCAGGCTGCCCAGATAGAGCACGCCCTCCTTGACCGCCGGCGAACTCATGATCGGGCCCAGCTTGTACCGCCAGCACAGCTTGCCCTCGGGGGGCGGCCCGCCCGTCTGATGGTACGGAGCGCGCATCTGGGAGAACGGGGGTAGCTCGGGTCGGCCCGAAAACATCTGGCCCTGTCCCGATTCGCCCCGCCTCAGCTGGCCGCCCGGGCTCAGGACCTCGAGGGCCTCCTCGGCCGAACCGAAACGATCGCGCAGATCGGGCGCGATGAGGCGGTGAAGCACGGTGTTGAGGAGGGGCGAAAGACCCTGTTCATCCCACGTGAACGTGCCTTCGCAATCATCGTAGAATGCGCGTGGATGCCGCCCCTCGATGAGATACAGCGCCGTCACGCCCAGGGCGAACAGATCGCTCGCCGGGTAGACTTCCCCCCGTCGCTGCTCGGGGGGAGCGTAGATCTCCTTTCCGACCGGCGCGGCCGCCGTCATTCCGTCCGGGTCCATGGCGCGAATGGCGCCGAAATCGATGAGGCCGACACGCCCGGAGGACATCATGACGACATTCTCGGGCGAAAGATCGCCATGGACCAGCGGCGGATTCAGGCTATGAAGGTACGACAGCGCGTCGAGCAAGGCGACCATGAGCCGCCGCACCACGTCAGGCTTCAGACGCCCGTGGCGAGACACGGCCTCGAGCAAGGTCGGGCCCTGCATGTACTCGAGGACCAGGTACTGATGGCCCAGCTCCTCGAAGAACGCGTAGCAGGTCGGGATGGCCGGATGCTTGAGCCCGATGAGGGTGCTGGCCTCGCGGTTGAACAGATCGAGGGCCCCGGCGTCGGAATCCGCCGATGAAAGTTCCTTGATGACGATGGGCTTGCCCTGGAGCTGCTGGTCGAATCCCAGGTAAGCGCGTGCAAATCCCCCCTGGCCCAGCAACCGGTCCACAAGGAAGCGTCCCGCCAGGGCATAGCCCGGATGCACGCCGAGAAAGGACCCGCATTCGTAGCAAAATCGGTTGCCGTCGGGCAGTGGTGTCTGGCAGTTCGTGCAGTTCAAGGCGCTTGTATTGTAACCAGCTGCAGGCCCAACTGGAGGTGAACCGGGCGGCTGCGGTCATGGCTCCCTTCTCAACCCGATCCCTGGGCGGCAGCGTTGACGCCTCGGAAATCGAGCACCCACGATCTCCGGCGCTTGAGTTCCCCAGGCTCGGCCAGCAGGCCGTTTTCGGTTTTTCGAGGATCCGCCGAGAGTCCCGCCGATCAGGCGAGGGTCACGTTGAAGCCGTCGTACTGCAGCGCGTGGCCATCGGCGGAGATCCCGAAGTCGAGCGTCTTGCCGCTGGATAGCGTGGCGACGAACTGGGTCGAGCCATCGGACTGGCGGGCACTGGTCATGTTCGACACCAGCGCAGGCGTCTGGCCATTCTCCGAGTAGTACAGCTGGTTGTTCTGCCAGAAGAGGTTGAACTGCTTGAAGCCAGCGAAGTTCAGCATGATGGCGGACGACGTCCGCTGCGAGCTGACCGGAACGAAACCCAGCGCCGAACCGTTGCCCGTGGGAAACATCGTGAAGGCCTGCAAGCGGGCGTCCGAGTTGACGGCAGGCCACTGCGCGGCTGACGTGACCGAGGCCGTGGTGATGGAAGCCGACGAGATCGACGCGGTGGATGTGCTCGAAGACATCCCGAAGAGGTTCTTGAAGAAACCGACGATCCCCTGCCAGATATTGGACAGCGCGGCCATGAACCCGTTGCTCGACGCGGCGGGCTGAGAGGTGACGACCGGCGCCAGGATCGGAGTCGGCGACTGCATGGTCAGGGTGTCCGAAGGCATGACCATCGCCGGAGCCGTCGCGCCGGCAGTCGAGCCGACGAAGGGAACCGATGGCTGCCCGTAGACCTGGTTCAGGCCCGTGGCCACCGCCCCGGCGATCTGGGACACCTGCTGAAGGACCGTGCCGAAGTTCGACATGTTCACCTACCGACCAAATTACCTACCCTTGCCTGGATGTCGGCCGGATTCAACTTCAACTGACGTTAAGCTCTCCTCAAGTCCTCCATGGCGTTCCCTTTACCATTTCAGGCAGGTTTCCGGCGGGAATGCATCGGCCATGCGACCCTGGCCGCACGGCCAAAACGGCGCGAACGTGAGCAGCCTCGGCAGCGGTGGACGAAGCCTGGGCCGGGATGACAGCCGAGAGGACCCGGTTCAGGTGCCCCAGTCGCGGAGGTAATGGAAGTCCTTGTCCACGGTGCGGGTCGACGTCTTGGCGATGATCGGCGGCCGGCGCTTGAACTGGTTCGACCGCACGCGACGGCGGACCGAAGCCACGAAGTCGGCCGAGACTCCCCCGGCGATCAGCTCGGAATCCATGTAACGACCGTCGATCATCTGCTCGAGAAGGCGATCGACCTGCTCGTAGGTGAAGCCGAGGTCGGCCTCGTCGGTCTGCCCCTCCCAGAGGTCCGCCGAGGGCGGTTTGAGCAGGATCGGCTCGGGCACGCCCATGGCGCCCGCCAGCTGCCGCACCTGGGTCTTGTACAGGTCCCCGATGGGATTGAGCGCACTGGCCAGGTCCCCGTGCTGCGTACCGTATCCCAGCAGCAGCTCGGTCTTGTTGCTGGTTCCGAGCACCAGGGCCTCGTGCAGCATCGAGCGGTCGTAGAGCACGATCATCCGGCACCGTGCCATGACGTTCCCCCGGCGGTGACGCGAGGCTTCGGGGACCAGATCCAGATAGCCGTCGGCCATGGCCGTGATCGGAACGACCTCGAGCGAGATGCCGAGATCCTCGGCGCAGAGCCGGGCATGTGCCAGGCTCTCGTCCGACGAGGTGCGGTAGGGCAACGCGATCGCCTTGACGTTCTCTGGACCCAGGGCCGCCACGGCGAGATATGCCGACAAGGCGGAATCGATGCCTCCAGACAGACCCACGACGACCCGCGAGAAGCCCACGCGCCGGACCTCGTTGGCGATGAAGGCAGACAGGAAGCTCCCGGTCAGCCGGGCGTCGATCCGCAACGGGTCACGCGCGCTCGAAGGGGGCGGGTCGAGCTCGGGGACGGCCGGGAGCGGACCTGGTGCAGCATGCCGATCGTTCACGCCAGCCAGGATACCCCATCGCAGCCAGCCGGATCACGCGGGGCGATCGGCGGATCCGCTCAGGAACTCGACGCGACCTCGGGATCCGGGCCCGGCACCGAAGCCTCCTCGCCGCGTGCCCGCCCCCGTCCGGCCATCAGCTCCTGGCGGCGGTTCGCAACGTCGAGCGGCTTTCCGGTCCCGTCTAGGCGCCGGGCCTGGAGCTCGGCGATGATCGACAGCGCGACCGCCTCGGGCGACTTGCTCGGGCCGAGATCCAGACCCAGCGGGGCGTGGAATCGGGGCAGGATGCGGCCAAGATCCACGCCCTCGTCCTCGAGGGTCTTCAGGATGGTCAAGGCCTTGCGCTTGCTCGCGATCATCCCGATGAGGCGGCACGGGATGTCCTTACGAGCGGCGGCGCTCAGGCTCCGGGTGTCGTGGTCCGGGGTGCCGATCACCAGGTAGCTGTTGGCGATCCAGTCGATGCGCTCGAGGGCAGCTTCGGGATCGGCAACCGGAAGGATCTCGCAGCCGGGGAAATTGTCGCGGTTAGCCCACTCGGGGCGCTCGTCGACCACGATCCCCCGGTAACCCAGGGGGCGAGCCAGACGCCACAGGCTGATCGCCACGTGCCCCCCACCGAGCATCACGAGCAAGGGCGCCGGGGCGAAGACCTCGATGAAGACCTGTGCCGTCCCGCCGCACAGCATCCCGATCCCGCCCGCCTGCTTCTCGGTGAGCGACCACGAGTACATCCGGCTGCGGCCCTCGGAGATCGCCGTCCCTGCCTCCTCGAGGGCCGCGTGCTCGAAGAGCCCGCCGCCGATCGTTCCCGCCAGCAACTTGCCGCCGGGTCCGACCAGCATCTTGGCCCCGGCCTCGTTGGGTATCGACCCGGTCACCGACACGATCGTGGCGGTCGCACACGCGCATCCCGACAGCAACTGGGTTCGTAGAGCCTCGATCACCTCTACCATCCCCGGATCATACCCTGCCCGTGGTAGGATCACGGCGGCAACGGCGCCTCTGACCCCGGTTTTCCTTTTGCGCGATATCGCTGCGAGGTGGTCGGGCCCAGCGGTCAAATGGGGGCCCGGTTGCCGTTCGGCGTCGGCCACGGCGGTGGGCGGAGCCGCCGCTTCCGAGAGCACGCGGAAAGCGACATTCCGGCGCAGAGGGATCCGTTCGAGCTGAAAATCGTCAATGCGAAAGGAGCTGGCGTTCCAATGGCTGTTTCCCCCGGGACTTCGATGATCCCCACCTCGACGGCAGAGGCCATGGCCATCTGCACGGAGCATGGCGTCAGATTCATCAACCTTCAGTTCACCGACATCCTCGGCGTGGTCAAGAGCGTGACCATTCCGGTTTCCCAGCTCGAAGACGCGATCGATCACGGCAAGTGGTTCGACGGATCGTCGATCGAGGGCTTCGTTCGCATCGCAGAGAGCGACATGATCCTGCGGCCCGACCTTTCCACGTTCCGGATCGTTCCGTGGGAGCGGAGCGAGGGCCACACGATGGCCCGCATCATCTGCTGGGTCCAGACCCCGGATGGCGAGCCCTTTGCCGGCGATCCCCGCGGCACCTTGGATCGGTTGGTCGACGAGGCCAAGGCCCTCGGGTACACCTTCAACACGGGTCCCGAACTCGAGTTCTTCCTCTTCAAGAGCCCGAATGGCAGCGGCAAGCTCGAGGCATTGCCGCATGACGGTGGCGGATACTTCGACCTCACGACGGACAAGGCCAGCGAGATTCGCAAGGACATGGTCAACGCGCTGGAGGAGATGGGCATCGAGGTCGAGACGAGTCACCACGAGGTCGCCGTCGGCCAGCACGAGATCGATTTCAAGTACTCCGATGCGCTCAACACCGCCGACAATGCCGTGACGTTTCGGTACACGCTCAAGGCCGTCGCGCAGCGCCACGGCTTGCACTGCACTTTCATGCCCAAGCCGCTGTTCGGCGTCAATGGAAGCGGCATGCACACGCACATGAGCCTGTTCAAGGGCAAGGAGAACGCATTCGTCGACGAAAGCGACCTCTACGGCCTCTCCCAGACCGCACGGTTCTTCATCGGCGGCATTCTCAAGCACGCGAAGGCCATGAGCGCGGTACTGGCCCCGACGGTAAACAGCTACAAGCGCCTGGTTCCGGGTTACGAGGCTCCCGTGTACATCTCATGGGCCCGCCAGAATCGTTCGGCGCTGGTCCGCGTTCCCCGCATCAGCCGAGGGCAGCTCAAGGGCACGCGCGTCGAGCTCCGCTGCCCGGATCCCTCGAGCAATCCCTATCTGGCCTTTGCCGTCATGCTCAAGGCCGGCCTGGACGGGATCAAGAACCAGCTCACCCCGCCGCAGCCCGTCGAAGAGAACATCTATCACATGGAGGAGTCCGAACGGCAGCGTCGCAACCTGACCTCCCTGCCGGGCAGTCTGGGCGAGGCGCTCGCCGAGATGAGGGCCGATCCCCTCATCCGGGAGGCCCTCGGCGACCATATCTACGAGCGCTTCCTCGAGGCCAAGCAACAGGAGTGGGACGAGTTCCGCATGCAGGTCACCCCCTGGGAGATCGAGCGCTACCTTCCGATCTTCTGAAGCTGAAAGCTTGCGAGAGGCTCGCCCCGCACGGGGCGGGCCTCTTCATATGGCCAGGCCCCGCTCCGGTTTTGATGTCTGTTTTCGACGCAAATCAGGGCGTTTCTTGGAAATTAGCATTATAATTCCACTGGATCCACCCGCACGCGAGTGCTACGCCCGGGCCTGTTGCGATCCTGGAGTGAACTTCGAGTTTCGCGTCCTCTGGAGGAATAATCAATGCCACGCAAGGCTGTCGCGCCCAAGAAGCCCGCTCCCCGGGCCCCCAAGAGCCGTCGGCGCTCTCCTTACGAGATCGTCCAGGAGCTCAAGGTCAAGCGGGACCACCTGGCGCAGACGATGGCCACAAGGATCTCCAAGATCGACGGGCGCATCGCCGAACTCGAGGCCAAGCACCAGGCTCGGATCCAGATCTCGCAGCTCGTCGAGAACAAGACGCAAGAAGAACTCATGCGCGAAGAACAGGATCTCAAGAGCAAGCTCAGCCTGCTCAAGAAGGCCCGCAAGCTTTCTTCCAGATAGGATCCGCGGTCTGGAAGCGACCTGAGGCCCCGTCCGTCTCGAGGAGGGCGTCTCTCTGGCTTGAGCCTTGCCCCCCGCAAACTACCCCCCGCTGCGGGCAAGCTGCTGCGTGGCCCCGCTCAGCGGGTGGCGTTTCGTTCAACGCCGTCGACGCGGACGGTGGGACACTCCCCCTCGGGGCAG
>JAJYIO010000115.1 GCA_021790035.1 bacterium
GATCTAAGGAATTCGCCTGGATCGCGGCTCGTTCGCCGTCGGCGGCGCCGGTGGGCTGCCGGGGTAGCGTCGAGGGGGAGGCGTCGGGGTCGAGCGAGCCCGTGGGAGCCGCACGGCGCTTGCGATCGCGGGCCACGAGGCAGGGCCCGAGAACGGCTGCAAAGGCGCCGCCGAGCAAGGCCGAGAGCGAGGGGGAGGGATCGGAGCGTTCCCGCAGCACCCAGCCGGGCAGGGCCTCGATGGCCAGGGGAGAGAGGTCGGCGAGATCGCGAGCGACCAGCTCCGCAAGGCGGTCAAGATCGGTTCCCGAACCGGTCGCCAGGCGGTCGGCGATCGGCGCCAGGGCGAAGGCGTCCGCATCGGTGAGCCGCTCGAGCAACGCCAGCCATTCGTGGCGAGCTGGCGCGCCGAGATCGAGGTGGCCGGGCCGGTCGGAGGTCCCCCGGTCCATAGCCGGTCCATCCAGAACCGCCCCATCCGATCGCTCCGGGTTCGCCGGGCCGACCCCAAGCCGGGCCAGGGTCAAGAGGGCCGCTGCCGGCGGATGGTCGAGGAGCCGGTGACTTCCGGAGCGCACGACCAGCTCGTGGCCGAGGCCGGTGATCTTGGACCGGAGCCAGAAGATCAGCAGCGGATCCAGTGCCGGCGCCACGATCGCCACGTCGGCCGGCGGCAAGTCGCGCAACGTGATGGCCAGGTCGTCGACGACGGCCGCCAGCATCTCGAGGTAGCCGGGGAATTCTCGCGTGACCAGCGGATCCTCGAGCGAGAGCGATGGATCTCGACCGCCCTCACCGTCTTCCTGTTCGACGTCCCGGCCCCGGACCGCGCGCGATGGCCTTGCCGGCACTGGAACCCCGGGCAACCGACGGGGCGTCTCGGGGTCTGGATCGTCATCCGAGCCTGCCAGGTGTTGCGGCGCCAGGGCCCTATGGAGCGACTGGCCCAGCGAGGCCAGGGAGGGCGATCGCGGCGGGACCGCGACGGTGACGGCCTGCGGCCAGCGGGCCCGGGCGCCGGCCGCGTCGGCTCCCACGAAGTCGCGCTGCGCGCCGTCCTGACGGATTCCCAGGAAAACCTCCGGGCAGCCGTCGGCGACGATCTCGTAGGCATGCGCCGCGACGGGCGTGGCCTCGTCGAGCGCCTCGACCAGCAGCACGCGGGTGGTGGTTGCCAGGTGGGCTCGGTAGAGCGGATCCTCGAGGAGCACCGTGGCGAACAGCTCCCATGCGAGCGCCTGATCCAGGATCCGGTGCCGCAGCAGCTCCTCGCGATAGAGGTCGATGCACGGCGCCACGTCTGCGAGCCCCTGGCGATCCACGGGCCGGGCCGCGGCGAGGAGGCGCGCGATCGCCTCGGCCGGGGATAGCTGATTCTCGACGCCGCGGGCCAGCGTATCCAGCAAGTGGACGTAGCGCAACGCCTCGGGAGTGCGGCTAGCCGCGAAGGCTCCGGTCCGGGCTCGATAAGGCGCGGTGATGCGCTCCATCAGATACTGAGCCATGTCGATCTGGACGAACAGGGGGAGATCGGCGCGCAGCCCGGCGGGCGGCGGGGGCAGGGTAGAGTGCTCCTCGACCCGCGGCCACCAGAGTTCGAGCTCCCGCTTGACCCAGGAAAACGGCGTCATGATGCGATCTTCCTGCCGCGATCGCAATGACCCTGCCAGGCGGTCCAGCCACGCGTCGCGGGAGCGCGGCTCGACCACCGCCAGGATGCTGGCACCGGAGTAGCCGCCGTCCAGAGCCTCGCAGTAGCGCTCGAACAGGGCCTCCGAGCAATCGGAGGCCAGGCCTTCGAGGATCCAGACGCCCAATGCCACGTCCTTTGCTGTGTCTTGCCTTTCTCATGCTACACGAGCCGATGGCTGCCGGGTCCGGATTTTGGGATGGCCAGGGGCTTTCACGGAGATTCATCGGAAGAACGCGGGAGATCGCCCGGCCCCGGGATCCCGGTGGCGAGAACCCAGGATCGCGTCGAGACGCGGCTTTCTACCCCTTAACCTGGATATCAGGTGCATTTACCCCAAGGTTCAGAAAGTTAGGGGGTGGCGAGGCCTAAAAGTGACTCGTGAGGGTTGAGCGAGAGGTCGCTCGAAGAGAGTGGCGGCCCCGCTTGAGAGAGAGAAGGAGAGAGGGAAATGTCGATCAATGCTGCAATCGATCGGGGTCTTGCGCGTGACGCTGGCCGTCTGGGCCAGGACTTCGGCAAGCTCGGTGCTGATTCCGCCAAGAGCATGGAGCGAATTGCGGGTCAGGCCGGCAAGGTAGCTCTCGAAGCCGGCGAGACCGCCGTCAAGGGCGCCGAGGTGATGGGCCGCGATGCCATCCGCGTCGGCCAGGATGCCGGTCGGGCTCTCGGCGAGCAGGTCAAGGTCGTTGCCAAGGGTGCCGAGCAGATCGCCTCCGATGGCGTTCGGGTCGCCCAGGATGCAGGTAAGGCCGCCGTCAAGGGTGCCGAGGTCGCAGGCCGTCAGGTCGTCAAGGGCGCCGAGGCCGCTGACAAGTTCGCCGGCAAGATCGCCAGCCGCACCGCCCGCAACGTCGGTCGCTTCGTCGATGACGAGGGCAAGGCCGTCAAGGCTTTCGGTGATGCGATGGTCCGCCACGGTCGGGATGCCGTCGAGTTCGCCGGCAAGCAGGTCCGCCTGGTCGCCCGTGGCGCCGAGCGGATTGCCAAGGATGGCGTCAAGGTCGCCGAAGATGCCGGCAAGACGGTCGTCCGGGCTGCCGAGGACAGCGTCAAGGTCGTCAGCGATGGGATCCAGGCCGCCGGCCACCAGGCCTACGAGCTGGGCAAGAATGCCGTCCGCCTCGCCGGCGATGGCGTCAAGGAAGCCCGGCTGGGCGTGGCCAAGGGTCTCCGCACCGTCGCCCACGAAATTCACCCCTGACGCCGGTTCTACCAGGCTATCAGTTCACAGGGAGCTCGCCCCGCAAGGGGTGGGCTCCTTTTTGACCTCCGCGAACCTTAACCAGAGCTTGTCCCGGAGAACAGAAAGATCGCGGGACCTGATCGCGACAAGGTGAATGGATAAACGAGCCGGCAGGGCTCGGTCCCCCCGGGGGGGACGGCGGAGGAGATTTCGGAAGATGGCTACGATGGCGGTTGTTGGGAATTCCGGCTCGAAGCGCGCAGTGGGTTCGCTGCCCCGGTTCGTCGAGATGGGCGCCGGCAAGGTGGCCAGCACCTCGACCGGCGACACCTTCGTCCGGACGTCGCCTGCAGTGCGGCAGCCCGAGGATTCTTCCTCGGACGTCAGCCACAAGACCGCCGACACGGGGGCCAGCGTCGCCTCGACCCAGAAGGCCGCTGCCAAGGGCCCGACCACCGAGGCCGGCAAGATCGCCGAGACCGCCTATGCGGGGGCCCTGGGCGTCGGCGCCGGCGCTGGCGGCTTCTTCCTCGGCAAGTCGATGATGTCGATGGTCGAGCAGATGGGCCCGCTGTCCCTGGAGAACCTCGGCAAGCAGTTTGGCGTGGCCGGCGTGGGCGTCGGGATCCCCTTCGCCCTGGTTCAGGATTCCTTCGGCTACAAGGACGGTCAGATTTCGGCCAAGCGCTACTGGGGCAACGTGGCGTCCGACGCTCTCGGCTGGGGCGCCTGGGGCGCGGGAGCCCTCCTGGTCGGCGGCGCTCTGGGTGGCGTCGGCTTCATTCCCGTCGCGGCCGGCCTGCTGGCTGGCGGAGTGCTCAACTCGATCTCGGACCACACGATCGGTCGCTGGGTTTCCAACACCATCGCCGATCACCTGCCGGCCAAGGCGGCCAAGGCCGGCGCCGACGCGGTGGTCAAGTACATCACCAACCCGCTCGACAAGTACGTGCTGGGCCCCATCAAGCGGCACCTCGGCGTGTTCCTGGCGACCGGCGGAGCGGCGGCCCTGTACTTCGGCATCGAGGGCGACGGCAAGATGGCGCTCAAGGGCCTCGGAGCGATGGGTGCGACGATGCCTGGCCAGATGCTCACCGACAACGTCCTCGGCAAGGCGGCGCCGCTGACCGCGGTCAAGGGTGTCGACCTCGTGCCGGGCAAGGGCCAGGTCTACCAGAACTCGGACGGCACGGTCGTTTCCAAGGCCAGCGCCGACGGCAGCCAGAGCAAGAACTGAGTTCGGACTTCGCGCCGACGAGCGGGCTCGGGCCCTATCTGGTGAGAGGGCTGCAGAGCCGGGTAACTTACCCTGGTGTCACCATTGCCGAGCCGGAGCCAGGGCCTGTCCGCGCGAGTTGGCGCCTCGCATCCTCAGTCACACGGTGAGCCCTGGCTGATCACGTACAGCGACATGGTCACGCTGCTGATGTCGCTGTTCATCGTGATCGTTTCCGTGTCCAAGATCGACCAGACCAAGGCCGAGGAGATCACCCAGCAGTTCCACGAGGCTGCGGGCTCCCGGACCAAGGTCGCCATGCCCTTCCACGAGATCGAGGCCCGGCTCGACGCGGTCATTGCCAAGGCCCACCTGCAAAAGCAGGTTCATGCCAAGCTCACCCCCGACGGCGTGGACGTCGACTTCTCGAGTTCGGTCTTCTTCGACAACGGGCAGGCCCAGATCAAGCCGGGTGCCCTGCCGCTGCTCACCAGCGTGGCCGCGGCCCTGGCGTCGATCTCCCGCACCAACGTGGTCATCGACGTCGAGGGCCACACGGATAACCAGCCGATCCACACCGCGCAGTTCCCCACCAACTGGGAGCTCTCGACCGCCCGGGCGACCGAGGTCGTGCGCTACCTCATCGGCAAGGGCGTGGATCAGAGCAGCCTCCAGGCGATCGGTCTCGCCGACACGCACCCCTTGATCGATCCGCGCACCCACCACCCCATCCGTCCTTCCGATCCGCGCAACCGGCGGGTCGTCGTGCGCCTCATCCGCGAAGGGACCTGAGATCCATGACGCTGTTTGGCTTCATCCTCGGCTTTGCGATCTTCGTCGGGGCGATCATGCACGAGACCCGGAGTCCCGCGCTGTTCTTCAATCCTCACGGCGTGCTGATCGTGTTCGGTGGCTCGCTGGCGGCGGCATTTGCGGGATTCCATTTCCCCGAGCTCGTCCGGGCCATCCGGTCGCTGAAGTTCATCTTCAAGAAGGTGAGCGAGAACCCCGGCAGGTACATCGAGCTCTTCTCCGACCTCGCCCAGAAGGCCCATCGCGGCGGGCTGTCGGCGATCGAGGATGACGTGAGCCGGCTTCCGACGGGATTTGCCAAGGGCGGGCTCGATCTCCTCATCAGCGGGTTCAGCCGGGACGAGATCGAGGACATCCTCGACACGCAGATCGAGGCGATGGTCCTGACGGATCAAAGCGATTCCAACCTCTTCCGCACCATGGCGCCCCTGGCGCCGGGATTCGGGCTGGTCGGGACGCTCATCGGGCTCATCATCATGCTGACCCGCCTGCAGGACATCTCCAAGGTGGCGCCCTCGATGGCCACGGCCATGACCGCGACCTTCTACGGCGTCATCCTGGCCAACCTGTTCTTCTTGCCGCTCTCGGTCAAGATCTCGCGGCGGCTCGAGAACAAGACCTGGCTTCACCAGATGATCAAGAGCGGCGTGCTGATGCTCTACGACAAGCGCCACCCTCTGTTCGTCAAGGAGAAGATGACGGCATTCGTTCCCGGCTCCCAGGCGGGCAAGGCGGGCAAGAAGGGCAAGGATGCCGGGACCCAGAGCCTGGCAGCCAAGGTTTGATGCGGGAAGGGACTGGCATTGCTTCGGATCGAGCTGGCCGATTCGGCCGGAGAGCTGGAAGCCGTCCAGAGCTTTCGCTACAAGGTTTACGTCGACGAGATGGGCAAGCCCATGGCGGAGGCGGATCACGAGCGCAAGATGGTCGTCGATGCGGCCGACGAGCGGGGGCATGTCTTCGCCGCCTATGACGACGGCGAGCTCGTGGGCACGCTGCGGCTGTCGGTGGGCCTCGAGTCGATGGCACAGGACCCGCATCTGGCGATCTACGACCTCGGCCTTTTCAGCGACGTGGACTCCGGCCAGATCGCGTTCGCCACGCGCTTCATGCTGCGCCGCGACTACCGCGGGAGCATGGCTGCCCACCGCCTGGCGCTGGCGGCCCTCGAGTTCGCGCAGTCCACGCGGGTTCGTCTGGCCCTGATCTACTGCGCTCCCTACCTGGTGAGCTACTACGAGCAGATGGGCTTCCGGCGGTACACGAACAACTTCCAGGACGAGCTCGGCTACCGCATCCCGATGGTGATGGTGCTCTTCGACCGCGAGTACCTGCAGGCGGTCAAGTCGCCGCTGCTCGAGCGGCTTCCTCCCGATCCGCCGGGCGAGAACTGGCATTCGTGGTTCGCCGAGCGGTTCAGCGAGTTCGTCATCCCGGTCAACTCGCGACTGGTGAGCACCGAGGAGTTCTACCAGCTCCTCAACTACAAGCTTCACGACGATCCCCTGAGCTCGATTCCCCTCCTGCGGGGTCTGGCCAAGGAGGAGGCGGATCACGTGCTCAAGGCCGGCACCGTGATCCAGTGCCGGGTGGGAGACACGATCATTCGCACCGGCGAGCACAGCTCCGAGATTTATCTCAACCTGTCGGCCATGGTGGGCGTTCGGGCCCCGGCGACCGATCGCGTCATCAGCGTCCTCGGGCCCGGCGAGCTGCTGGGCGAGATGGCGTTCCTGCTGGGCAGCACGCGTACCGCCGATGTCACGGTGCTCAAGGATGGCGATCTGCTGGTGCTGTCCGAGAAGACGCTGGCGCACCTCATCGAAAAGCTGCCGGTGATCGCCTCCAAGCTCATGGTCAACCTGGCCAGGATCCTGGCCGAGCGCCTGGCGACGACGACGCGCAGCCTGGCCGAGCATGTGGCGATCGGCTCCGGGGAGCCCGCGGCGATCGGTCAGAGGGATCCGGCGGCCATGCCGACACGCTCTTGAGCTGCTGCTGAAGGCAACGACGCGCAGCCTGGCGTGATGGATGACGGTCAAGGGGCCCGGTTTTGTTGAGGGCCACCCGAGCGGGCATCGTGGCCTGATTTGTGGGGCCGCTGCGCGGATCCGGGCCAAAGGCAGGCGAGCATTTGCTTGGCAGGCGGTCCTGGCTGTGACGGGGGCCGCTGCGCGGATCCGGGCGGACGGCGGATGCTGGGATCGTGATCGAATCGGACCTCTCGCACGCGCAGGCCGCGCTGCGCCAGGGCCGGGTGCGCGAGGTTCTTCCCGAGCTGAGGCGGCTGGCTGGGCAGCACGTGCCCGCCCTGTCACAACTGGTTCGGCTGCTGGCCCGGTCCGGGCACGGGGCCGAGGCGCTGGCGATCGCCCGGGAATCCTTCGATCGCCGGGACTTCGCACTCGCCGAGACGCTCGGGCAGGCCGCCCTCGATGCCGGATTCATGGAGGCGCCCGCCTACTACCTGCTGGCCGCATGCGCGGCGGCAACCGGCCGGGAGCAGACCGCGGCCGATCTCGCTCGCGTGGGTGTGGCGCTCGATCCGAAGCCC
>JAJYIO010000116.1 GCA_021790035.1 bacterium
GCCGCCAGAACGCCGGCGGCCAGCACGATCGGGGGCGATTTCTTCGACTTCCTCGAAGTCGAGGGCGATCGCGTCGGCCTGCTGGTTGGCGACGTGGGCTTGACCGGCGTGGAGGCGGCCCTGGCGACGACCATGGCGGTCTCCTTCGTCCGGAGCATGGCGCCGGGAGCCTCGAGTCCGAGGCAGGTCCTCGAGACCGTCAATTCCCTGATCGTGCGCTACCGGCCGGTCGCCAGCCTCAACATCACCGCCATGTACGCGATCTACGACTGCCGGGACAAGACGCTGGCGATCGCCAACGCCGGCATGCCGCCTCCCCTGCTCAACGGCCGGCCGCTCGATCTGCGGGGAGCTCCGCTGGGGTCGGTCGATGCCGGAGCGCTGCGAGAGGAAAAGATTCCCTTGACCGCGGGCGACGTCCTCGTTCTCTTCAGCGACGGGCTCAACGCAACCAGCGTCGGTGGCGAGAAGCTTGGCTGGGAACGGTTGTTCAGGATGGTCGCGGATCACATGGCCCTGGGCGCGGACGACCTCCTCGACCAGATGCTGGCCACCATCGACCGCTGGGCGGGCGGGGCGCCGTCAGACGACCGCACCATCCTTTGCCTGCGCGTAGGGGAAGGTGGACTCCGCCATCGGCGCGCGGCGCCCGCTCGCGCCACGCGCAAGCTCGTCATCCCGGCCAGCGGCCTGCCTGGCCTTTGAGGCCGGGCCTCGGCTCGCGTTGCGCACGGCGGTTTCGTTCGAAAAAGTTGAGCGCGCGGTTCGGGCCTTGCCAGGGAGAGCCACAGGGCGTACTAGTGTACGAATGTTGAACCGATTGTTACGAAGAGATGCCCTCGCAGCCCTGCTGGCGCTGTCTTCAGCCACCGCATGGGCCTGCCCGCCAGCCTTCGCCAAGGCCCCCCCCAAGGCTCCCGCCCGGTCTGGTTCCAAGACGGTTTATCGCGCCCGCCTGGCCAACGGCTTGCGCGTCATCCTCGTCCGAGATCCGCTCGCCCCGGTCGTCACGACCGAAGTCAACTACCTCGCGGGCGCAGATGACTGCCCGCCAGGATTTCCGGGCACAGCTCACGCCCAGGAGCACATGATGTTCCGCGGCAGCCCCGGCCTGACCGGCGACCAGCTCACCAAGATGAGCGCGCTGATGGGCGGAGACTTCGACGCCGACACCCAGCAGTCCATCACGCAGTATTACTTCACGATACCGGCCGAAGAACTCGATGTCGCGCTGCACATCGAGTCGCTGCGCATGCGTGGCGTCGACGACAGCCAGAAGTTGTGGAGCAAGGAGCGCGGGGCCATCGAGCAGGAGGTCGCCGCCGACCACTCCAACCCCGAGTACCTGGCCTACCTCAAGCTTCGCCGGGTCATGTTCGCCGGTACCCCCTACGCCCGGACGGGGCTGGGAACCCGGCGGTCGTTCAACAAGACCACGGCCAAGCTCCTCAAGAGCTTCCACGACAAGTGGTACTACCCCGACAACGCCGTGCTCGTCGTGGCGGGCGACATCGATCCGCAGCGCACGATGTCGTCGATCCGCCAGTACTTCGGCTCGATTCCCGGCAAGCCCGTGCCGGCTCACCCGGCCATCGACCTCAAGCCGGTCAAGCCACAGACCCTGACCGTGGGGTCGGACTTGCCCTACGACGTCACCTGGCTGGTCTATCGGGCCCCTGGCTTCGACAAGCCTGCGGACTACGCGGCGGCGACGGTGCTCTCCGACGTCCTGTCGAGCCAGCGTGGCACGTTCTATGGCATGGTCCCGCAGGGCAAGGCGCTCAACGTGGGATTCTCGCTCGATCCCATGCGCCGGGCCGGGCTGGCCTTCGCCGAGGTCGACTACCCGAAGGGAGCCAATGGCAAGGCGCTGATCGCCGACGCCCAGCAGATCCTGGCGGCCGACGCCGCCAAGGGGGTGCCGGCGGATCTCGTCGCAGCCGCCAAGCGGCACGAGGTCGCCAGCGCCGAGTTCGCCAAGAACTCGATCGAGGGGCTGGCTGACGCCTGGAGCCAGGCCGTCGCGCTGGAGGGCCGCAAGTCGCCCGAGGACGACGTCAAGGCCATCGAACGGGTCACGACGGCCGATGTCGACCGGATCGCCCGCCAGATCATCGATCCCGCTCAGATGGTCACCGTCAACCTCGTGCCCAGGCCGTCGGGCAAGCCCGCGAGCCATGCTGCCTTCGGCGGCGGCGAAAGCTTCGCCTCGTCCAACCCCAAGGACGTGAAGCTGCCTGCATGGGCCGCGGCCGCTCTCTCGCGGCTGACCCTGCCACCGGCTCCGACCAAGCCCGTGGACCGGACGCTGCCCAACGGGTTGCGGGTAATCTTCGTTCCCAACCACGCCAGCAAGACGGTCGTGGTCGAGGGACAGGTCCAGAGCGATCCCCGGCTCGAGGAGTCGATCGGGCAGGACGGCGTGGACGGCGTCCTCGGAGACCTGTTCTCCTACGGCACGACCTCGCTCGATCGCGTCGCCTACCAGCGGGCGCTGGATGACATCGGGGCGGTCGAGTCGGCAGGCCGGGACTTCAGCCTGGAAGTGCTGGCGCCCAAGTTCGACCGGGGCATGCAGCTCCTGGCGGACAACCTCTTGCACCCCGCCCTGCCGGCCACGGCCTTCAAGGTGGTGCAGCAAGAGCACGAGCAGGAAGTCGCCGGCGAGCTCCAGAGCCCCAAGTTCCTGACCCGCCTCGCGACGACCCGGGCCCTGGTACCCGCTGGCGATCCCGCATTGCGGCACGCGACTCCCCGGTCGGTCGCCCGGCTGACCTGGGCGGACGTCAAGAACTACTACCGGGGCGTCTTCCGCCCCGACCTCACGACCATCGTGATCATCGGCGACATCACGGCCCAGCAGGCTCAGGCCGAGGTCGCCAAGTACTTCGGCGACTGGGAGGCGACCGGTCCGAAGCCGGCGACGCTGATGCGGCCCATCCCGCTCAACCATGCCAGCAAGGTCGTCGTCCCTGACAGCAGCCGGGTGCAGGACAAGGTGACGCTCGGGCTCAATCTCGAGATCAACCGCTGGGATCCTGGCTACTATGCCCTGCGGCTCGGCAACGAGGTCCTGGGCGGCGGCTTCAACTCGACGCGGCTCACCAAGGATCTGCGCGAGAACGGCGGTCTGGTCTACTACGTCTTCCCGATCCTGGACATCGGCCTGACGCGCTCGTTCTACGAGATCGAGTTCGGCTGCGATCCCCAGAACGTGGCCAAGGCGCGGGCGATTGTCGAGCGCGACATCCACCAGATGCAGACGCAGCTGGTCACGCCGGCAGAGCTCAAGCAAGCCAAGACGATGGTCCTGCGGAGCATCCCGCTGTCTCTGGCCAGCGTGGCTGACACCGCCGACACCTACCTCCTGCTGGCCAAGCTGGGCTTGCCGCTCGACGAGCCCGAGAGGGCGGCGCGGCACTACCTGACGCTCAACCGTCAGGAAATCCGCAACGCCTTTGCGCGCTGGATTCCAGCCCGCGACCTGGCTCAGGTCGTGCAGGGCCCCGCGCCCCGCTGATCCCCCTTCCTGAAACCCGATCGGCCGGCCTCCTCTCGGAGCGCCGGCCGATTGCCTAGGGGGAAACTCTCTGCTCCGGCTGCGCCGGCAGTGACTTGCAGGGGGCCTTGCCCCCCGCAAACTACCCCCGCCTGCGGGTTGGCGAGGTTGCAACCCCGAAGGTTGCCGTCCGCGGGGCGGCTGGCGGCGCTATCATGGACGCCATGCCGGAGTTGCCCGAAGTCGAGACGATCCGCCGAGACCTGGAGCCCCACGTGGTCGGTCGCCGGATCGTCCGGACCTGGTGCTCGGACGGACCTCGATACGGGGACATCCACGACGCCGCGGGCCGCGCCATACTGGCCCTGCGACGGCGGGGGAAATACCTGCTGGCCGAACTGGGGGAAGTCGGTACGGTCGCGAGTCCGGACGCGGTTTCGGGGATTGCTGCTCGGGAGCTGGTGATCCACCTGGGCATGAGCGGCCGGCTGTTCACGGCTGCCAGTCGTCCCGATTCTCCCCACCTGCGGGCCGTCATCGAGCTCGATGGGCCAGAGCACCTCTACTTCGACGACATGCGCAAGTTCGGCCAGCTCCTGGTGGTCCGCCCCGGCGAGTACGAGGCTCTCGAGACGCTGGCGCACATGGGGCCCGAGCCGCTGTCAGCCGATTTCGACGCCGAGAATTTCCATCGGGCGCTGGTGGCCTCGCGCGCCCCCGTGAAAGCCGTCTTGCTCGGCCAGCGGGTGGTGGCGGGGATCGGCAACATCTATGCGGACGAGGCGTTGTTCCTGGCCGGGATCCATCCCGGCAGTCGGAGCGTCTCGCGTCCGCAGTCCCGGCGGCTGCACGCCGCCCTGAAACAGGTCCTCGCGGAGGCGATCGCCAACCGCGGCACGTCCTTCAGCCTCTATCGCGACGGCCACCTACGCGAGGGCAACCACTATCGGGAGCTCAAGGTCTATGACCGGGAAGACCAGCCCTGCCCCCGCTGCCACACGGCCATCTGCAAGACCCGGATCGCCGGTCGTGGGACGCATTTTTGCCCCAGCTGCCAGAAGCCGCCACGATCGACCGGCAACGGCCGGGGGTAGAGCGGGCCGGGCGATTGGGGCCTGAACGGGTCCCTCTGCGCTACGCGGCCAGAAGCACCCTACCGGGCCGCGAGCGACCGCTGGTCTTCTTCGGTGTCCTTGGCCACGTAGTGACAGCCCACGCTCTGGCGCGCCTCTGACGCGGCCTTGAGCACGACCATCGCCGCCCGGATGCCGTTGCGCAGGCCGATGATGGCGTCGCTCATCTCGGCGGTCGCGTAGAAATCCTCGATCTCGCACTGGAGCTCGCTCAGGATCTTGTGAGCGCGCTCCATCCGCCTGGGTGTACGCACCAGTCCGACGTAGTTCCACATCGTGTGCTGGATCATCAGCCAGTCCTGGGCGACCAGCGCGGGGTCGACCGGCTCCTTTGCGTGCTCCCAGGCCGGAACCGGGGGCATGTAACTATCCTCGTGCAGCGTCTCCGCGGCCTTCTGCCCGGCGCGAGAGCCCCAGACCAGACCCTCGAGCAGGCTCGTGGACGCCAGGCGGTTGGCTCCGTGCAGGCCCGTGCAAGAAACCTCGCCGACGGCGAACAGGCGCTTCATGCTCGAGCGGCCCCAGAGATCGACCGCGACGCCCCCGCATGAGAAATGCGTCGCGGGCACGACCGGAATCGGCTCGGCCGCCGGGTCGAATCCCAGAGACTGGCACGTAGTGTAAATCTCCGGGAAGTGCGCCATGATCCAGTCCTTGGGCTTGTGGGAAATATCGAGGTAGGCGCATGGTTCGCCCGTCTCGAGCATCATGCGGTGGATCCCCCGGGCGACGACGTCGCGAGGGGCCAGCGAGCCGTCCGGGTGAAACCGGTGCATGAACTCGCGACCGGCGCTGTCGACCAGGCGCGCACCCTCGCCCCGCAAGGCCTCCGAGAGCAGGAACCGGCCGCTGTAGTGATACAGGGCCGTGGGATGGAACTGCACGAACTGCATGTTGAGCAGACGCGCCCCGGCCCGGTCGGCCATGGCGATGCCGTCGCCCCGGGATCCGGGCGGATTGGTCGTATGAAGGTAGAGCCGCCCGATGCCACCGGACGCCAGGATCGTCTGGCGAGCCAGGATCGGGGTCACGCGGCCAGTCTCCTCCGAGAAGACGTAGGCCCCGACGCAGGTGGGCTCCTTGTAAACGTCGGTAGCGACCTGCGAGTGATGGGAGAGCGTCAGCAGATCGACGGCTGAATGCCGGGACAGCACGCGGATCTTGGGGTGCTTGAGGATTCCGCCTGCGATCCCCTGCTCGATCGCCTTGCCGGTGCGGTCCTGCTGGTGGATGATGCGGGGCAGGCCATGCGCGGCCTCCTGCGTGCGATGGAGGTGCCCATCCACGCGGTCGAAGGGCACGCCGAGACGCTCCAGGAGCACGCTCTCGACGAGCTTGGGCCCCTCCTCGGCGAGCTGGCGCGCCGCGGGCTCCCAGACCAGGCCCGCCCCGGCCGCCAGGATATCGGCCACCAGCTTGTCAGGACTGTCCTCGTCGCCGCGGTAGATGATGCCGCCCTGCGCGTAGTAGGTGTTGGACTCTTCGACGCTGGTCTCCTTGGTGACCGCGATGACCTCGGCACCCCGATCCGCCGCAGCCAGGGCCGCTGCGCTGCCGGCGATCCCTGAGCCGATGACCAGGACATCGGTTTCGAGGTATTCGTGCATGCTCATTCCTTGTCGAAGATGTTCCAGAGTAGCCGGATCAAGACCGGGCGGAGAGGACCCCCTGCGTCAGCATCCGGTCGATGGGAACCAGCGCCCGGCGAGCGAGATCGGGGTCGACCTCGACGACGGGGGCGAGATCGCGCAGCGCCAGGTAAACTTTCTCGAGCGTGTGGACGCGCATGTACGGGCACTCGTTGCACGAGCACCCGCTCTCGGGGGGAGCCGCCAGGAACGTCTTGTCCGGGGAGCGCTTGGCCATCTGGTGCAAGATCCCCGCCTCGGTGGCCACGATGAACGTCTGCGCCGCGCTGGTCGCCGTGAAGTCGAGCAGCGCCTTGGTCGAACCGATGAAGTCGGCCTGCTCGAGCACGGATTCCTCGCACTCGGGGTGAGCGATGACCAGAGCGCCGGGATACTGCACCTTGAGCTGGATCAGGCGCTTCTGGCTGAAGAGGTCGTGCACCTGACAGCTACCGGGCCACAAGACCAGCTCGCGCCCCGTCCGGTTGGCGACGTAGCGCCCGAGGTGGCGATCGGGCGCGAACAGGACCGGCCGATCGCCCGGCAGGCTCTCGACGATCGCCACCGCGTTGGAACTCGTGCAGATGACGTCCGACAGAGCCTTGACCTCGGCCGAGCAGTTGATATAGCTGACCGCCGGGCTACCCGGGTAGGCGGCCTTCCAGCGGGCGAATTCCTCGGCCGGGCACGAATCCGCCAGCGAGCAACCGGCCTCCAGGTCGGGCATCAAGACCAGGCGATCGGGGTTGAGGATCTTGGCCGTCTCGGCCATGAAGTGCACGCCGCAAAAGAGGATCACATCGGCATCGGTCGCCTTGGCCTGCTGGGACAGGGCCAGGCTGTCGCCCAGGAAATCTGCCACGTCCTGGATGTCGGGATCCTGGTAGTAATGCGCCAGGATGACGGCGTTGCGCTCTTTCTTGAGTTCGGCGATGGCTCCGAAGAGGTCTGTGGGGATCTCGGATCTAGATGTCATAAGCTTTCATCTCGAGGCCAGGCCCTCGGGTTGCCGAAGGGCCCCTGAATCTCAATCAAAGGCCGGAACCAGAGGCGCTGTACAACGAACCAGCCTGGGCCCGCAGCCACCGCCCGAGCGCAGCGAGCAAGCCCTGGAGAACCGAGCCACCGGAAGTTCCATGCCTTTGCTCATTGTACCGCCATTGGGCTCGAGCGAAAGACGAGATGAGGTCACCAG
>JAJYIO010000117.1 GCA_021790035.1 bacterium
GCCTTTCAACAGGCCGAAAATCAAGGCACCTTCCGCCTTTGTGGCGAAAGGTGCCTGTATCGGAGCGGCGGGATTCGAACCCACGACCCCTTGCACCCCAAGCAAGTGCGCTACCAAGCTGCGCTACGCCCCGACGGGATGACAGGGTAGGCGGAGTATAACAGAGCTGCGGGACCGAGGCAAGGTTGTCGGCCGGGGTCGCCCGTTCAAGAAGTGGCCAGAAGCTCGCGGCTGCTCGCCGGGACCGGGTCCGGCGCGCTCTCGGCGGACGGCACGATCCAGGCGAAAAGCCAGGTAGCAATCACGGTCGCGGCGATCTGGGCGATGATAAACCCGGGGACGTCGGCCAGCTGGATGCCGGCAAAGGTATCGGAAAAGGCCCGGGCCAGCGTCACCGCAGGATTGGCGAACGCGGTCGAAGCCGTGAACCAGTATGCCGCCGTGATATAGGCCCCCACCGCGAAGGGGACCGCCGAGGGCCTGGCGCGGGACGTCCCCCAGATGACCCACAGCAATCCGAAGGTCGCGACGAACTCGCTGAGATAGAGGCTCGAGCCGTTGCGAGAATGCATCGACAGCGTGATGGCCGGGAGGCCGAACATCAAGTTGGCCAGGATCACCCCGCCGATGGCGCCGAGCCCCTGCGCCACGACGTACACCGGAACCTCGTGCCACCTGAACCGCCCAAACAGGGCCTCTCCGAGCGTGACTGCGGGGTTGAGATGCGCCCCGGAAAGCCCGGCGAACGTCAGGATCAACGCAACCAGCGCCGCTCCGGTCGCGAGGGTGTTGGCGAGCAGGGCCAGAGCCACGTTGCCCCCGGCAAGCCGCTGGGCCATGATGCCGGATCCGACGACCGTGGCCAGGAGCATGGCCGTTCCGATGGCCTCGGCGACGGCACGTCGCCGGAGTTCGAGTGTCATCGAGCCAGATACTCCAGCGGCGGGTCTGTCCGAGCGCCGATCGATGGACGGAATTGAGTTGCCAGTAGCAATAATTGCCATTAGCAAACACTAGCGCCCGAACGCTCTCACCGTCAACCCCCGGTTCCGCTCGCCGGCGGCCCGCCCGCGGCCCTTGTTGCAGGCCGACGCCTGGCCGCACTAGCCCCAGATGGCTGGCCCTGCCCTGGAAAGCCGATCCGGGCCATTGTAAGATCCTCCGGTGCGCAACAGAGTCCATTTCACGCGTCTTCTCGCCTTTGTCGGCGGTCTGGCGAGCAGCCTGGCCATCCCGGCAGCAGCCCAGGCTGCGACGTCTGCGCAGGTCACGACCGAGTATTCCTTCCTCGACCATGGTTACCAGGACTGGGAAGCCACGGACATCCTCTGGAATGCGGACCTCGGCCCCTCGGGCGGCTCTCGAGGCGCGATCGGGGGTGAACTCGACGGGGACTTCGGCGCGACTCGCCGTTTTGGTCTGTTCGATCAGACCCTCGCGTTCCGTTACCTGCGCGAGATCGGGGCCGTGACGACGACCTTCGAGACGTCCTTCAGCCCGAGCCACCGGGTCATGCCGTTCTGGACCGGCAAGGCCGGTGTGGGCTGGCCGGTCGGGGCCGGTTGGGTCCTCTCGACCTCGTACAAGCGCAGCGCGTACGATGCCTCATACGTCAACCTGGGCACCCTGGGCCTCTCGAAGTATTTCGGACCGTTCCGGCTCGGTTACACCCTGTTTGGAAGCGATCTCTTGAACTCGGGCTTCGCCCTTAGCCACCTGGTAGGCTTCAGCTGGTATTACGGAGACCGGAGCAGCCTCAGTCTGCTCGGGGCCTTTGGCTCCGACCTCGACGCATTACCTCAAAACATGTTGCTGGTCATCCCGACGCAGACGGTTGCCCTGGTTCTCGTTCATTCCATCGACAAGAGCTGGGCGCTGACGGGCAGGGCCTCCTGGCAAGCGGAGGGCGATCTGTACACGCGGAGCAGCCTCTTGCTGGGCGTGAGCTACCAGCGCTAGCTCGTCTTCAGTTTCTTCGTTCCTCCCTCGAACTCTCTCCAGCTGAGGGCAAGCTTCGTGGCTTGGCTCTGCAGGTGGCCAGGTTGCCACCTGGGAGGTCACTGTCCCCAAGACGGCGGGCGGCGCTAGTTCGCTGACCGGGCCAGCCCTCGGCGTTCCATCGCCCCCCAGTCGCGGCGTCCTCGAAGGAACTTCCAGAGGCCCAGGAGCCGCCACCATACCGTCAGCTGGCGGTAGCCGAAATTCTCGAGCGTCGCCCAGAGCAGGAGCAGAGCGCGGTCCCGCCAGGTGGAATAGCGATGGAACGCAAACTCCTCGAGCAAGACGGCGCCCATGGTCAGGATCATCCCCAGACCATAGGCCAAGGCAAAGAAGAGGGTCGCGAAAGCCCAGTCGATCGAACGAGTTGCGATGCCGATCGCCAGGCCCACCAGCCCGAAGGCCTCGATGGCGGGAGCGGAGAGCTCGAAGAGCAGGAAGTACGGGACCGAGACCAACCCCATCGCCCGGTACCTGGGGTTGAAGCAGGCGCGACGGTACCGCCACATCACGTCTGCGAGTCCACGATGCCAGCGATCGCGCTGGCGGCCGAGCACCCGCATGGTCTCGGGAACCTCGGTCCACGCCACGGGGTCGGGGACGAAGTCCACCCGGCTGGGGCCGCCATTCTCGTATCCCCGGGCCCGCAGACGCAAGACCAGCTCCATGTCCTCCCCGACCGTGTCGTGCTGGTACCCGCCACAGGCCAGCACGGCATCCCGCCGGAAGAGGCCGAAGGCCCCGGAGATCACCAGGTTTCCACCCAGCCGGTTCCAGCCGAGCCTTCCGAACAGGAAGGCCCGCAGGTACTCGATCGTCTGGAAGCCCGCCAGAGGGCGGCTCGACACGTGCGCCTCGACCACCCGTCCGTGCCTCACGACGCAGCCGTTCGCCACGCGGATCGTACCGCCAGCGGCCAGCAAGTCGGGAGATTCGATGAAGGGGCGGGCCATCCGCAGGAGGGAGTCGAGCTCGATCAAGGTGTCGGCGTCGATGGCACAGACCAGTTGCCCCGAGGCCAAGTTGAGCCCTGCGTTCAGCGCGTCGGCCTTGCCGCCATTTTCCTTGTCGACCACGACCAGCGGTGCAAAGGTCTTCGAGCGATAGATGCCTCGAACCGGCTTCGACTCCACGACTCGACGGAAGATCGGGTGGATGGGCACCAGATCGAATCGCCCGGTCAGCACCTCCATGGTGCGATCGCGAGACCCGTCGTTGACCAGGATGACCTCGAGATTGGGATAGTTGAGGGCCAGCAAGGACCGCAAGCTCTCCTCGACCGTGACCTCCTCGTTGTAGGCCGGGGCGATCAGGCTGATCGACGGGGCGATCGGCGAGGACAGCAAACGCCTGCCCACCCGGCCTTCAGCTCGCATGCGCTGGGCAGCCATCTCCAGGGCGGCCATGA
Organism: bacterium; assembly: GCA_021790035.1. Classification (GTDB taxonomy): domain Bacteria; phylum Cyanobacteriota; class Sericytochromatia; order S15B-MN24; family VGJW01; genus JAJXWQ01. The sequence goes on from JAJYIO010000117.1 coordinate 3,407, forward strand.
CCAGGAGGATCAGGTAGAAGGCGTTGATCGCCAGGAAATAGACCAGGACGAGGGCAGAGGAGAGGGCCGGAATCTTCCCCGCCGCCCCGATCGTCGCCTCGAGAAGCCGGCCCGCAGCTGCCATGCCCACGGGCGCTTCAGCCCGCCACCACGGGCGGCAGGTCGAGCACCTGGCGGGCCATGTCGGCCGCGAAGGTGTCCGCGTCCCGCAACGCCTGGCGCAGAAGGACCTGTCCGGGACTGCCCAGCTGTCGCAGAGCCAGGGCGGCAGCGCGACGCACCTCCCAGTGCCGGCTCCGCAAGAGACTCGCGAGCTGGCCGGCTGCCGGCCAGAATCGGAGCCGACCGAGCGCCTCTGCGGCGCGGGCCACGACGCTTCCATCTGGATCCGCCAGCAGGTCCTGCAGCTTCCGAGCCGCTTCCTCGCCGCCGATCGTTCCCACCAGGTGGGCGGCGGCTGCCCGAGCCTCCACGATCGCCTCCCCGCACCACCGGAAGGCCGGCGGCAGGAGGCGCGGATCGGCGACGGCCGCCGCGATCTCGAGGCACGGCACGATCGCCTCACCGCCAGCCTCGCCACTGACGGTGGACAGGTACTCTACCAGCGGCTCGACGATGGCTCGACCAGCTGACAGGAGCGCATCCTGGGCAGCGAACCGGGAGTGACCGTCTCGATCTGCGAGCATCTGGAACAGCCGGCGTAGGAAGGCGGGATCCAGCTCTGCGCTGGCCCACGCTGCGACCTCGGCGCGCACCAGAGCCTGACGATCGCCCAGCAACTTTCCTTGCAGCTCGGGAAGTCCTCCCCACAGCGACGCCAGCCGCACGCCCTTCAATCGCGCTCGCCAGGATCGACCCGAGCAGAGCCGCAAGGCCCTTTGCTCGAGCCCCAGATGCCGCGCGATATCCTTGGCGAGCGAAACCTCACCGGTCAAACTTCGCCCCAGCAGATCCAGGGCCCGAACCTGCGCACCGAGCGGCCAGGACCCGAGTTCGACCTTGGCGTCGGCGGGGTCGGACGAGGTCGCCAGGCCGACGATCAGATGCTGGGCCTTGGCGTCGTATGCCCGCCGCCGACGATCGGCGAGCCCCTGCCAGGCGCCATGGATGGCCCCCGCGCCGACCATGACGAGCAGGGCTCCGCCTTCGCCCGCCAGGACGTCACGAAGCAGCGCGATGAGATCCAGCATCACTCACGCCGCGTGCGGATCTCGGTCATGCCGAGACCGGCGCAGAGGGAGCCAGGAGCGCACCGAGCTTGTGCAGGAGAACCGGCAGGCTGAAAGGTTTGGCGACATGATCGATGGCGCCGAGATCGATGGCCCGGATGACTTCGCGCTCGTTCGATCGGGCGGTCAACATCACCACCTGCGTGCCCTTGAGCACCCCCTGGCTGCCCAGGCGCTGGAGCAGGGAAAAGCCATCGAGGCCGGGCAGGCCGACATCCAGCACCACGACCCGCGGCAGGCCGGCAGGCGACCGTCCCAGGAGCCACTCCGCGGCGGACTCGCCGTCGGAGAACCACCTGACCCGATGACCTTGCGTGTGGAGCGCGTGCAGGAGCAGGGAACTCAGGGACTCGTCGTCGTCCACCACCACGACATCGACGACGGCATCCCTGGCCTCGGACGCCGAGGATTCGCCCGATTCCCCGGCCCAGGCCCTGACCTGGGATCGCCCTGCGGCCTTGGCTTCGTAGAGGGCCTGATCCGCCTTCTCGACCATGGCATCGAGGGTCCTGCCATCCCGCGGGAACTCGGCCACCCCGGCGCTGAAGCTCACGTTGAAGGTCTGGTGGTCAGGACCCTGGAAGGCGACCTGCTTGAAATCCGCCAGGAAACGCTCCAGCCGCCGGGTCGCCTGTTCCCTGGATGCTCCGTACATCGCCAGGAAGAACTCTTCACCGCCCCACCGGGCCACGATATCCTCGCCCCGGAACTCCTGGAGCATGGACTGGCCGAGCCGCCGCAACACCTGATCCCCCGTACCGTGCCCGTGGCGATCGTTGACCGCCTTGAACTGATCGACGTCGATCATCACGAAACCGATCGACTGGTCGGTCCGGCTCGCCAGGGCGAGATAATGCCCGACCGTCTGCTCGAGCTTGCGCCGGTTGACCAGGCCCGTCAGCGCGTCCGTCTCGGCCGCCGAGCGGAGCACGCGGTAGCGCTCGAGGCGGTTCCGGACCCGGTTGCCGAGTTCGAGCGCGACGATGGGCTTGCTCAGGTAGTCGTCGCCGCCCACCTGGAAGATCGTCGAGATCGTCTCGGCATCCCGGCGCGCCGACAGAAACACCACCGGGACCTGGTTCCAGTCGGGATCGGCGCGGAGCACGCGGCAGAGATCGATTCCGCTCAGAGCTGGCATGTCGATGTCCAGAAGGATGAGGTCGGGCTCGAACTCTTGCAGGGTCTGCCAGAAAAGCAGCGGATCACCGAGCGTCTGCACGGACAGTCCCATCGGGCCGAGTACCTGGACGATGGCCTCGAGGATGGCGGGATCGTCGTCCACCGAGAGCACACGGGCGTTCGGACGCTGCCGTTCTCCGAGCACACGGTTCAGGGCCGCGACGATCCGCGACGTGGAGGCCGGCTTGGGCAAGAACACGCCTCCGCCCAATCGGCTCACCTCCACGCGATCGGCCAGGTCGGCGCTGTCGGACAGGACCACGATCGGCAAGGGCGGGACCCGGCTCCGCATCTCGGCCAGAAACCCGAGGGCCTCCGACGCCCCTGCGGTCGGCCGCAGGTCGAGCAGCGCGGCGTCGATCTGAGTCGACGCGATGGCTCGGCGCGCGTGAGCAGGATCCAGGACCGTCCTGACGGAAAATCCCGCAGCAGCCAGTTCGGCCTGCCAGGCGATATCCGGCTCGACCAGGCCCGTGATCGCCAGGATTACCGGCAGGGCGCCTTCCGCGGGTGTGCCGAAATCTTCGGGCGGAGCGGCCGGCGTCTTGTCCAGCTCGGCCCGCAGGGCCTCGGCCAGATCGCAGAGTAACAGGATGTTCTGCTGATCGATCGGGGCCTCGCCCTCGAGCATGCGCTCGATACGTCGGGCGATCTGCGATCCCTCCAGGAGACCATACGTGCCCACCGAACCCGCGAGCTTGTGCGCGGCCCGCTCGGCCTCTCTGCGATCGTGCGCGGTCAGGTCGCCGCGCAAGAGGCCAGCTGCGGCATCGTCGACGAGAGCCAGTCGCTCGAAGGCCCCTGGTCTGAACTTCTGCCAGAGCTTGGCGAGCAAGGCGTCCCGCCCCTCGCCAGCAATGACCCTGGGTTCCAGGCCCAGGACCTGGGCGATCTGGCGCAGGAGCTCCTGGCGATCGAGCGGACGCAGCAAGAGGAGGGCTCCGTGGCCAGACGACAGACGCTGACCCTGGCCCGGCAGATCGGCCGACGAGACATAGCAAAATACGTGACGCGGAGCCGCTCCGATGGCTCTCACCTGTCTCAGCAGATCCCCGACATCCAGGTCATCGGTCTCGGCATCGGCGACGAGAACGTCGCAACTCTGGCTTCCCAGGAGCTCTAGCGCCCGAGCGCCGGTCTGGCATGTGGCGAACGTGCAACCTTCGAGCCGCTCCTCGAGGAAACCCGCGAGGGCCTCGGGCAGGCCGGCCAGGAGAATGCTTGCCATGAGCTCCGGCTCGTCAGTCCTCCCAGCCGAGGAGTCTGGAGATCTGCCCGGCCAGGGTGAACGGATCGAACGGCTTGGCAACGACGGCTTGAGCGCCGAGGTCCGCAAGATCTCCGGTCGGACCCTCATGCACCTTGGCCGTGAGCAAGACGATCGGGATGTCGCCGGTCTCAGGCTGGGCCCGGAGCTCCTTGAGCGTCGTCGGCCCGTCCATGTCCGGCATCATGACGTCCAGCAAGATGGCATCCGGGCGCCTCTCGGCGGCCATCGCGATGCCCTCTGGCCCCGAACCGGCCTGATGGACCTCCCAGCCTGCGACATCCTCGAGGGCGAGCTGTGCAACGGCGCGGATATCCGGCTCGTCGTCGATGACGAGAACCTTCCTCAACTCGAGCCTCCTCGC
>JAJYIO010000118.1 GCA_021790035.1 bacterium
CACCCGGATCATCGCTTGGTTCATCGTGCCTCCTCGGACCTCGGCGCTGGTTCGCCTGCGCTGCGCGCCTGTCTCATCTCACGTCGACCTTGAACTTGCCGACCAACCCCTTGAGCTCCAGCGCCAGCTGCGCGAGGGTCGATGCCGAGCTGGCGATGTCCTCGGCCGATGCATTCTGCTCCTCGGCGGTCGAAAAAACGTGCAGGGCTCCCGACGCCGTCTGGTTGCTCACCTGGGCCACGGCTTCCATCTTCAGCACGACCTGCCCCGCCGTCGTGGCGACCTGCCCGGTCGCACCGGCGATCTCCTTGAGTTCCTTCTCCGAGTCTCCGACCGCGTGCACGATGTGCTCGAGGGCCAGATCGAGATCGGCCAATGCCGCCACGCTGACCTGGACCTCGTCGTGCCCTGCATCCATGGCCGTGATGGCGGTGCGGGTCTCGGCCTCGATCGTCTCGACCAGGTTGGCGATCTGGCGAGCAGCCTGCCCAGACTCGATCGCGAGCTTGCGGATCTCGGTCGCCAGGACCGCGAAACCCCGCCCGTCTTCCCCGGCACGAGCGGCCTCGACGCCGGCGTTGAGGGCCAGGAAATTGGTCTTCTTGGCGAAGGTGGCGATAAGGTCCGAGATCTGACCGATGCCCTTGCCCATGTCCGCGAGCCGGCTCACGACATCGGCCGTATCGACGACCGTGCGCTCGGTCTTCCGCATCTTGCCGCGGGCCTCGTCGAGCGTGGCGCGGCCGGCTGCGGCGCGCTCGGCCAGAAGGGCGGAAGCCTCGGCGGCTTGCTGGACGCTGGCGGACAGGGTGCGAGCCGCTTCGGAGATCGCCTGGGCCCGGACGAACGAGAGGTTGACGTCCTCGACCTGCTGGCCGGCACCCGACGCCACGGTGTCGATGGCCGCGGCGATGCGCACCGAGGCGTCGCGAGCCTGATCGCTGGCCGAGGCCAGCTGGGCGCTGTTGGTTTGCAGCTCGTCCGCGGTGCGGACGATCTCTTGCACCAGGTACGTCATCGCGTGGACCATCGCATCGAAGCTCGCGGTCAACCTGCCGATCTCGTCGCTCGAGCGGATCTCGGGCAAGGGCTGGGTGAGATCGCCGCCGGCCAAGGTGGCGACGGCTCGCTCAAGCTTGCGGAGCGGCCTCGTGATCGAGTCGACGAATCCGAAGAGCAGGAACGCTTCGACAACCCCCACCAACAGGGCCAGGCCCAGCAGCCAGCCGATCGTTCCGTACGCGCTATCGGCCTTTGATTTGGTCGCCGCGATGCCCCGGGCCACGTCTGCCTGGGCGCGGCGGAAAACCTCGAGCTGCCTTACCGATCCGCTCGCCACCGAGACGTGGTCCAGGCGAATCGTCGTCAGTTGCCCCGCGGCCTGGCGAACTGCGGCCAGCTCCTGCAATCCGATCGCCCCGACGACCCCGGTCATCACGAAGATCGGGGCCATCATGGCCACGGCCTTTACCGCGATGCGGCTCATCAGAAACTCCCCTTCGGGGCGGGGACTTGCAGGGGGCCTTGCCCCCCGCAAACTACCCCCCGCTGCGGGCAAGCTGCGTAGCCCCGCTCGGCAGGTGGCGTTTCATTCGAGAGTGTCGGCGCAGCCGGTGGGTAACTCATGCGCGGTCCTTCGGTGCGAGCCGGGCGATCCCGGGGTGGACGGCTTCCTGCGCGCACGACACGGCGCGGCGCCCGAAGATGGCGGATGACGAAGTTGGAATGGCCGGATCCTGCATCAACGAGACTGGCGCCGGATGAGTTCCTGGGCGACGAAGGCCGCCACGTCCTCGGCGAAGCTGCCGGGGCCAAAGCCTGCGTCGAACCCCAGCTCCGTCGCGAGTTCGTGGGTCATGCGCGGCCCCCCCACGATCGCCAGCATGCGCCCGCGGACGCCTTCGGCCTCCATGATCTCGACCAGCTGGGTCAAGGTGGTGATGTGAAGGTCCTTCTGCGTGACGACCACCGAGGCCAGCACGGCATCGGCGCCTTCTTCGATGGCGCGGGCCACCAGGGTTTCGGGCGGCACCTGAGCGCCCAGGTTGATCGCCCGGATCTGCCGGTAACGCTCGAGCCCGTAGTGCCCCGCAAAGCCCTTCATGTTCATGATGGCGTCGATGCCGACCGTGTGCGCATCGCTGCCCGGACAGGCTCCGACCACCACGAGTTCGCGGCCGAGTTCGCGCTCGACCAGGTCGTCGATCTCGTGCATGTCGAGGTGTTCGAACTCGGCCTTGGGCACGTGGATGTTGGCGTAATCGACCCCCCGCGTGACCGTCCCGTACAGCACGAAGAACGTCGTGCTCGGGCCCATCTCCTCCATGGCTACCAGGAGCGGATCCTTTAGACCCATCTGCAAGAGCACACGGCGAGCTGCCTCGGCCGCCTCGGGACCCGCCGGCACGGGCAGGGAGAAAGAGAATTGCACCTTGCCATCGTCCAGGGTATCGCCGTAGGGCAGGACGTGGGTGAGATCGGGCTGCTTGACGAGGCTCATCGAGAACTCCGGAAGGGGGGCACCGAGCGAGGACGGCCGGTCATGGGGTCGCCTCGGGCTGGACGACCCGCTGGGCGATCGCGGCCTGGCCGGCACGCAGGAGGTCTTCGAACGGATTGAGATACGTCGAATGGCGCACGAAGACGCCTTCGAGGCCCTTGCCGCCATCCGCCGGGCGCTTGACCCCGGCGAAGACCCCGCGTCCGATCGCCTTCACCAGCCCCTCGTCCGCGACCTCCTCGAGCAGGGCCACGGCCTCGTCCAGAACCTGACGGGAGCGCTGGGCGATGCGCCCGTCGGGATTCCACGTGATCTCGTCTTGCAGGTGTCGGGCGTAATTGAAGACGTAGTCGGCGTTCTTGAGCGCGAGGTAACGATCGGATGCAAAGGGCGTGTGGACGGCCTCGGTGAGCATGCCCAGAAGCTCGATCGTCTGGTCGGTCAGGACCCCGACCAGGTTGTAGAGCGTGTTGTGGGCGTAGGTCCAGAACACGTTGCCCGTCACGTGCTTGGTCGGGGGCATCCACTTGATGGGGGAATCCGGGAATACCTGGCGCACGAGCTGGGCCATCGCGATCTCGTAGAGCAATCCGTCTTCGGTGCCCGGATTCATCTCGAAGGCATGGCCCAGGCCCATCAAGTTCTCGGCCATGCCGGCGTCGAGAGCGAAGCGTTCGTTGATGAACTGGCTCGACAGCACCGTGTGGCCCTCCTCGAACGCATCCGCGGTGGTCAGGTAGTTGTCCTCGCCGGTATTGATCAGGATGCCACAGGCCGCGTTGAGAAGCCGGCTGAAATGCTGATCCGTGAGCGTGCGGTAGATGTTGATATCGCGGAAGAGGACGCCGTACAGCGCGTCGTTCAGCAGCATGTCCAGCCCCTCCTGGGCCGCCAGCACGGTGATCTCGGGCATGCACAGCCCCGACGCGTAGTTGGTCAGCTGGACGTAGCGCCCCATCTCGGCGCCGAGCTCGTCGAGGGCCTGGCGCATCAGCTTGAAGTTGGCACCGGTGGCATAGGTGCCGCCCGTCCCGAACGTGGTGTGTCCGAAGGGCACGTAGTCCAGCAGGCTCTGCCCCGTGGAGCGGATGACGGCCACGACGTCGGCTCCCTGGCGAGCGGCCAGCTGCGCCTGGGGGACGTCCTCGTGGATGTTGCCGGTGGCCACGATGACGTACTTCCAGGGCGTCGGGCCGGCGCCGAGGGCAGCGCGCATCTCGCGGCGGCGGGCGCGGAAGGCCATGAGCTCGTCGAGCTTGCGCCGGGCCATCGATCGGGCCCAGTCGCGAGCTTCCCCGCAGCTCTCTGGCGAGTCGTCCGGGGGGATGATTCCGCTGGCCAGGGCCTCCGCGGCCTCCTGCGGATCCCGGCCACTGGCCAGCACAGCCTGCCCCAGCGCGATCGCCGCACCGCGATCCAGGCGGCCCGAGGCCGCTAGCTGCTCGACAACCCGATTGGGCCAGGGGACTTCGTCTTCGTCGACGCCGTCGATACCGTAGAGGCGCAGCACCGCCCGCTCGATCGTGATCGTCGAGTGGTCGGCGAAGTACGCCTGGAGTGGGCGCGTGATGGCAATGGCGAGATCTCGGGCCTGTGCCACCTTGCCGAGGTCGACCGGGAGTTTCATCTTTGCAGCACCAAAGGGAGGCCGGGGCCGATCATGGGTGGGCCACCACGTCGAAGACGGGCAGGGGGAGGGCTTCTCGGAGCGCGGCGACCAGGGCGGACGAAGGGACCGACGGGCGATACGGCGCCGAGGGATTGGCCGTGATGGCCAAGACCGTGATGGGCGATCGGGCCTGCAGTACCAGGCCCCGGGCGCCCAGCGCATCGAAGGTCCTGGCCTCGCAGAGGACGTGCGTGCCATCCGGGACGACCAGGGCCAGATCCCGGCGTCGGGAGGCGAGCAATGCCCGGGCGACGGTCTCGGTCAGGGCACCCTGCAGCACGAGGGCCTCGGCCTCGTCGGGCAGCCAGCGCACGAGAAACTCTCCGCGATCGAGGGTCGTGCCCGGCTCGAAGGGCACGAACGACCCACCAGGCAAAAGGGCGCCGGTTGCCGAGCGACCCGGTTCGGCCTCGACGATGTGAGGCGAGGAGGGCAGGGAAAGCATCGCGACGATCGCCCGGGTCCGGCGAACCACCTCGGCGATGCGCCCGGCCTCGGTGCGCGACTCGGGATCCGGCGCGAACGTCGCCGCCCCGCTCGCAGTCATCCGGTCTTCCGACGACCCCAGTCGCCCTCCCCCCTGGTCGAGCATGGCCATGCCCGTGGCGAGGATCACCCCGGTGACCACTCGACTCGAAGCGGACGCCCTGCGGTCGATCGCGCCATCGACGAGCACGCGCCGGGCTCCGTTCCGCCGCAGGAGCGCGACGGTGCCCGAGGCCTCGTCGATCGTGACGGGTCCGGCGATCTCGACGGGATCCGGGGCGACGACCCGGTAGATACCGACGTCACCCAGGGCCGTGCGGTAAGGGGTGGGGGCGACGTAAGCCAGGGCAGCGCCGCTGCGTCGGGCCGCGATCCGGGCCGTGGCCACCAGGCTGCCGACCGGGGGAGAGATGCGCGGCTTGGGCAGGTCGGTGACCGCATCGAACTCCTCGCCATCGCGGCCGACCGAGGTCAGGCCCAGCGGAAGGTCGGATCCCGCTCGGAGCGATCTGGCCTCCTGCCCCCTGCGATCGTCTGGATGCGCCGATCTCGATGACGAGGCAACCTGGCCTAGACGCTCGAGCAGGTAGTTGAGCGTCGTCGTCTTGCCGACATTCTTGGCCGTGCCCACGATCGCCACGTCGGCCAGGAGCCCGAGGGACCGATCGCGATCGGAGAGGATGCCAGAGAGGCTCATCAGAACCTCCCCTTCGGGGCGGCGACTTGCAGGGGGCCTTGGCCCCCGCAAACTACCCCCCGCTGCGGGCAAGCTGCTGCGTAGCCCCGCTCGGCAGGTTGGAACCTCCCCTTCGGGGCGGCGACTTGCAGGGGGCCTTGGCCCCCGCAAACTACCCCCCGCTGCGGGCAAGCTGCTGCGTAGCCCCGCTCAGCAGGTGGCGTTTCATTCGAGAGTGTCGGCGCAGCCGGTGGGAAACTCATGGAAGATTATGGTTCCTTCGCTCGATCATACCCGATAGCCGCGATCGCTGCTTGCGTCCTCACGCGGGGCGAGAGTAGGCTTAAGCCAGGAAAATCTGATGCCTGTGCCCTACGAACTCGAACCCGAGGTCCGGCTGCTGAACGCGATCAGCCGGACTCTCGCCGCCCCGGGGTCTCCGGCCGAAGTCATGCAGCAGTGCCTCAAGGCGCTGTGTCCTGTCATCGATGCCAGCTTCGGGCTGGTGCTGACGATGGGATCCTCCGGCAGTTCGCTCGAGGTGCTGGCGGCGCACAACGTTCCGGGGGCCGCGCGCCAAGAGCTCGAGAAGGCCTTCGGGGGCGCGGCAGGGTTTCGCCGGGCGCTGGCTTCCTTCCATTCGGCCAGCCCGGTCATCTCGGACGGCGTTTCCGAGACCGACAATCGCTCGCTGGCATCCGAGGTCGCGGCCCGACTGGGGATGGGCCGTGCCATCTTCTTGCCGTTACAGTTCGAGGGCGCCCAGTTACTCGGCGGCGTGGTCCTGTGCTTCGCCGGGCCCGGGGAGTTCTCGGAAGCCGAGCTGCGGCTCTTGTGGGCCTGCGCCGAACAGATGGCCATCGCATACGACGTCGCCCTGGATCGCCAGGCCCTCCGGGACGCGCTGACGCGATCGCAGGTGCTCGAGGCGTCCTTGCGGGCCAGCGAGGGCCGGCTGCGGGCGATCGTCAACAACTCCTCCGACGTCATCTTCATCAAGGATCTCGAGGGTCGCTACATCTTCGCCAATCCGCCCGCGGCAGAGGTCGTCGGCCTCACGCCGGAGACGATGGCAGGCCGATTCGACGGCGACATCTGGGAGCCCGACGTGGCTAAACTGCGCATCGCCGAGGACGAAGAGGTCATCCGGGAAGAGCGCGCCATGGTATTCGAGCGTGTGGTGCCTACCAAGATGGGAGCGCGCGTCTACGAGGCTTCCAAGGTGCCGCTTTTTGGAGGGGATGGGCGCCTGGAGGGCGTGCTGACCCTCTCGCGGGACATCACCGAGCGGATCGAGCGGGACCGCCTGCAGAAGGACCAGATCGAAAAGCTCCGGGAGCTCGACCGTCTCAAGGACCACTTCCTCTCGGCGGCTTCCCACGAGCTGCGCACTCCCCTGTCCTCGATCGTGGGCTACGCCGAGTTCCTCGAGGACGAGCTCGAAGGCCCCCTCACCGCGTTCCAGCGTGAGTACGTGCGCAACATCCAGACCAGCGCCGAGCACCTCCAGCGGCTGGTCGCCGACATGCTCGATTTTGCCCGGCTCGAGGCCGGCACGTTCGACTTCACGTTCAAGACGGCCGACCTGGTCCTGGCGGTGCGCGAGACCGTGGGACGGATGCTGCCCCTGGCGATCAAGGCCGGGATGACGCTCGACATCGATGTCCCGGTCGAGCACCTCGAGTTCTCGATGGACGCCGATCGCGTCACCCAGGTGCTGCAGAACCTCATCGGCAATGCGATCAAGTTCACGCCCGAGGGCGGACAGATCGTGGTCCGGATCGAACCGGGCTCGGATCAGGTCACGATCAAGGTTCAGGACACCGGGATCGGCATCGAGCCCTCCCTGATTCCCTTCATCTTCCAGCGGTTCTTCCAGGCCGATCCCACCAGCACCCGTCAGCACGGCGGGGCCGGGCTCGGCCTCTCCATCGCCAAGGCCCTGGTCGAGGCGCACGGGGGGGAGATCGGCGTCGAAAGCGTCCCGGGACACGGCAGCACGTTCTGGTTCACCCTGTCCCGCCGGCAGGTATGAGTTACCCACCGTCTGCGCCGGCACTCTCGAATGAAACGCCACCTGCCGAGCGGGGCTACGCCGCAGCTTGCCC
>JAJYIO010000119.1 GCA_021790035.1 bacterium
CAACAACTGTAGGCTATAAACAAATACGGGTTTTATCCTAGTGCCGCCTGGAGGGAGGGCGGCAGGGTGCAGGACTTCGGCGCTTTCATCAAATCCAAGCGCGAGGCCAGGAACTGGACCCTGCGCGTGGCGGCCCAGCATGTCGAGATTTCAGCTAGCCGGCTGGCCGAGATCGAGCGCGGGGTCTCCTACCACACGGAAAGGCCGACGCGGCCGACGCCGGATCTGGTCGAGCGCATCGCTCGGGCCTACGACGTGCCGATCGATTACGCCCTGGCCGAGGCCGGTTACTCGCCTCACGACGGAGCGCGCCTGGCCCCGGATGCCGAGCGCCTGGTGTCGCTGTTCGAGAGCCTGGATCCCGAGCACCGGGACCTGGCGCTCGATTTCCTGCGGCTACTCCTGGAGCACGACGGCCGGTCCGGATCGCCATCGGCCGGTGGGACCTGATCCTGCGACTCGGATGCGCCAGAACGTGGACTCCGTCCCCCTGAGCGCGACCCTCGGCCGGTATCGAAGCCGGGAAAAGTCGGGAAAAGCCTGCCGGCTTCCCGGGGGGAAACCGGCAGGGCGGATAGAAGGCCCGGCGGATCCGGGCGTCAGTCTGCGGGCACCAGGTCCCGGAGCCGGTTGTCGGTATAGTCGCTGACCACGACCTCGCTCCCGGACGCAACCAGGCCCAGGGGATCCGCAAGCTGGGCTGCCAGCGCCGGTCCGCCGTCGCCCGAGTTGCCCGACGATCCGGTCCCGGCGACGGTCCGGATGGTACCCGATGGCGAGATGGCCCGGATCTCGGAGTTCCCGGAATCGGCCACCAGCAACGTGCCGTCGGGAAGAAGAGCCAGCGCGGCGGGTCCATGGAGGTCGGCGTCGACCGCCGGACCTCCGTCGCCGGCCGATCCAGCCACGCCCGTTCCCGCCACCGTGTGGATGGTTCCGCTCGGGTCGACCATCCGCACGCGCTGGGCAGCGAAGTCCGCGATGTAGACGTCGCCCCTGCTGTCAGGTAGGACCGCGATCGGCTGGTCGAGCTCGGCCGACAGCGCGGGACCGCCGTCGCCGATGCTTCCCGTGGCCCCCGTCCCCGCGATGACGGTGAGCGTACCCGAGGGGGTCAGTCGATCCACCCGCGCCCCGTTGAACTCGCAGATGTAGAGGTTGCCGGCCGCATCGTAGGCCAGGCCGGCCGGCCCCGCGAGAATCGATGCCGTCGCGACGCTTCCCGAAGCCTCCGGAGTGAGGGTGCCGCCGCCTGCGATCGTGTCGACGATGCCCTGCCCATCGACCTGGCGAACCCGGTTGTTGCCGTAGTCGGCGATGGCGACATCCCCCCAGGGAGCCGAGGCCACGGCGAAGGGATGGTCGAACTGGGCATCGACCGCCGGCCCTCCATCGCCCGCGAAACCAAAGGCGCCAAACCCGGCAAACGTCGATACGATCCCGGCGGGCGAGATCTGCCGGACCTTGTGGTTGCCATAGTCGGCGATCAAGACGCTCCCGCCGACCCCGAGGGCTATGCCAGCTGGAGAGTCGAAGGTGGCGAGCAAGGCCGGGCCGCCGTCTCCCGTGTTGCCGGCCGATCCGCTCGCATCGCCAGCGAGCGCCTGGATCTGGTAGGCCGCCGGCGTCGGGGCCAAGGTGGGAGTGGGCGCAGGGCTTGCCGTACCACCGGCCCCTCCGGACGGACCGGGGGAGGGCTGCAACGAGCCGCCAGAAATCTGGCCATCCGGCGGAACGGTAGGTCCAGAGGTCGGATTCAGGGGATCGAAGGATGTCGAGCAGGCGACGACCAGAAGAAGCGGAACGATCCCGACGAGGGGCAAGAACGACGATCGCGTCATGTCAGCTAGGAGCCTCCGTGGCCAGATGCTGCGCTCCAGGCATCACGGTGGGATCACTTGCCGCTGTCTTCCAGATTAATCGCCTTCCCCTACGGAAGCTTGGACAGATCGAGCCGCCCGATGCGCAATGTCGGATCCGAGAGGCTCACGACCGGATCGGTGGCGCTTTCCAGGGCGTCGATGATCTCCGTCGCAGACCAGCTCGGATGCTCGGCCCGCAGGATGGCTGCGGCGCCCGAAACGAAGGGAGCGGCCATCGAAGTGCCGGTGTCCGCCCCGTAGCTGTCATCGGGCAACGTCGAGAAGATCGCGTCTCCCGGAGCCGCGATGCCTACCTGCGGCCCCCGATTGGAATAGATTGCCAGGGTGTTGGCCTGGGTCGTCGCTGCCACTGCCAGCAGGCCCGGCGTGTTGGCCGGCTGCGTGACCGCGCCCCCGTCGTTTCCAGCAGCGGCCACGACGACGACGTTCCTGGACAGGGCATAGGCGATGGCCCGCTGGTAAGCATCGTTGGTGGACGTGGCCTCGGAGTTGAAGGACATGTTGATGACCTGCGCGCCGTTATTCACCGCGTAGACGATGCCCTGGAGCGCCTCTTCGTCATCCCCGCCGTCCTTGTCCAGCACCTTGACGGACAGCAACTGACACTGCCAGCAGACCCCGGCGACTCCGATGCCGTTGTTCCCCGCCGCGCCGATGATGCCTGCGACGTGGGTCCCGTGGCCATCCGTGTCCTCACTATCGGTGTGGCCGGTCAGGGCGTTGAGGCCCATGAGGAGGCGCCCGGCGAATTCCGGATGGTAGGGATCGATTCCGGTGTCGAGGACGGCCACCGTGACGTGCGAGGCGTCGATGTTACGCTGCCACAGCGGATCGGGGTCGAGGTACGTCGTGCCGAAGGCCCATTGCAACCACAGGTCAGGATCGTTCGGCCAGGTCGAGGGGCGCTGGACCGAGTCCTGCTGAACCCAGCTCACGTCCGGTCGCTGCCGCAACAGGCCCAGGACGGCGCTGACGGGTGCCGAACTCGGCATCTGGTAGAAGCCGACCGGAGAGCCCATGAAGAGCGTCTTGGTCTGCGTGAGATCCGTTCCATCCACCTGCAGCAGCTTGGGTGGCGCTCCCGTCTTGAACCCGACCATGAGGTTCCGGGTGACCTCCGGTACCCGCGGGAAGGGTGCTGCGGCCGGCACCTTGGCCAGGCATCCGGCCACCGCACCAGCCAGCACCGCGGCAAAGGTCCACTGGAAGCGTTTGCCCATGCTTTCTGGCCTCCCCCACCATCTTCAACCGGATCTCAACCACTCGACGACCGCGGCCCGACCAAGATCCGTCGGCCGATCGTGTGTGGAAGAAGGTGCCACGGGGCCATCCCGGATCCAGGATAATTAAATCCAGATTAAATCTTCAGCAGATCTTGTTTAAGCGGCGCATCGTATCGCCGATATATAGTGATCATTAACAAAGGATAACCATATCTTAACCGCCCCTACCGGCGTCCGGTTAGCGGAACCGGGCGCCTCCGGAGGATCCATCCATGCGCAAGACCCTTGCCATCACGCTCGCCACGGCGATTCTCGCCGGGTGCGGTGCGATGACGGGTTCGGGAGGCAGCGGCCTGTCCGGCGCGCCCTCCCTGCTGGCCGCGGCCAGCGCCAGCAACGGGTTCATGTGGGGGGTGTCGACGGCCGGGAAGCAGTACGAGGGCGGCGATACGACCAGCCAGTGGCCGGCGTTCGAACTCGCAGGCAAGACATCGGAGCCGTCGGGCATGGCTGCCGACGGCCTCGTCTACTACAACAGCGACGCCCAGCTTGCGCAGGGAATGGGGCTGAACGCGTTCCGGACCAGCATCGAATGGAGTCGGATCGAACCCCGGCCAGGCTACTTCGACCCCGCGGGCGTGGCCTTCTACCACCGCTTCTTCGAGAGCCTCCGCGCACACGGGCTCACGCCGGTCGTCACCTTGATGCACTTCTCCTATCCCCAGTGGCTGGACACCCAGTACGGCGGGTGGGGCAACTCGCAGTCGGTCGACCAGTTCGCCCAGTACGTCGACTTCGTGTCGAAGGAGTACCGCAACGAAGTGTCGTGGTGGCTCACCTTCAACGAGCCCAACGTGTTCGTGCCCGGAGCCTACCTTACCGGCAACCTCGCCCCCGGCCATCACAACCCCATCGAGGCCGTCGAGGTCGCCGCGCACTTCGTGGCGGCCCACGAACGCGCCTACACGATCATCCACCAGAACGAACCCGGCGCCCACGTCTCGTTCAACGAATACACCGCAGCCTATGCCATCGGGTCGCCGCACGCGGCGCTTCCGCCCCCGTCCAGCGGGATCAACCTCAACGACGCGGACTGGATGCTGCACGCACTCGCCCCCGCGCCGCAGCCTGGCAGCACGATCAGCCCCGAGAGCCTGAACCTCCATTACCTGGACTACGTGGCGATCGACTACTACTGCAAGTGGCAGCTGTCGATTCCCTTCAAGTTCCAGGCGCCGTGGAACTGGAACGTCTATCCCCAGGGGTTCTACAACGTCCTCGAGAACTATCACCGCTGGTTCGGCTTGCCGATCCTGGTAGCCGAGAACGGCCTGGCGACGCAGAATCTGGCGCCGCGTGCGGACGGTTGGACGCGTTCGTCCTTCATCGTCGCCCATGTCCAGGAGATGCAAAAGGCCATGGCCAGCGGCGTGCCCGTCCTGGGCTACTTCGTCTGGTCGATCACAGATAACTGGGAGTGGGGCTCCTTTTCGCCGCGGTTCGGTCTGTACTCGGTCGACTGCCGGGATCACGACTTCCGGAGGATCCCCACGAGATCGGTCGGCGTGTACCGTCAGATCGCAACCCAGGGCGGCGTGACGCCTGATCTGGAGCAGGAGTATCCGCCGCCTCCCGGCACCCAGCTCTGACGCCCGAAGTTATCTGGATCCCGCGCCGCAGGCGCCTCGGAGTCGTGCGACCGCCAGCTCGCAGCACGGGCGGTCGCACCTGTGCAATGTGAGATCCGTGCGGGCCCGTATCCGCCAGGCTGAACGGGTCCGGTATAATGGGGCGTTCTCCCAAATTTCATAATTTATCGGGGCGCAAAGATGTCAGGTACAGCTTCGATGCAGCTCAGGCGCACGCCTCTTCACGATCGGCACGTTGCGCTCGGGGCACGGATGGTCCCGTTCGGGGGCTGGGAGATGCCCGTCCAGTACAGCTCGATCGTGGCCGAGCACAAGGCCGTCCGCGAGAACGTCGGGCTCTTCGACGTCTCGCACATGGGCGAGTTTCTGGTCAGCGGGCCCGGTGCCGCCGAGTTCCTGGCGCGCGTCGTTCCGGCCAACGTCCTGGAGCTCGAGGTCGGGCGCGTCGTCTACACCCAGTTCACCAACGCGGGCGGCGGCGTCGTCGACGACCTCTTGATCTACCGCCTCGCCGATCATCATCTCCTGGTCGTCAACGCATCCAACATCGCCAAGGACTGGGCGCATCTCGAGCCTCTCCTGCCGACCTCTGGCGTCATGATGACGAACGCATCCGAGCGCACGGCCTTGCTGGCCTTGCAGGGGCCCAGGGCGGCAGAGGTCCTGGCCCAGTGCGCCACGCCCGATCCGCGCTTGCTGCCGGCGTTCTCGGTCCAGCAAGGCCAGGTGCTCGGCGCCGATGCCGTCGTCTCGCGCACCGGCTACACCGGAGAGGATGGCTTCGAGATCTTCGTGCCGTCGGAGGACGCGGGCCGCGTCTGGGAGCGCCTGCTGGCCCTCGGAGCGACGCCGTGCGGCCTGGGCGCCCGGGATACGCTTCGCCTCGAGGCCGGCTTGCCTCTCTATGGCCACGAATGGGACGACACCACGACCCCCGTGGAGGCCAGCCTGGCGTGGACGATCAAGTCCAAGACCGAGTATCTCGGCCGGGCCGAGATCGATCGCCAGCTCGCCCACGGCACCCGGCGCCGCTTGCTGGGGCTCAAGATGATCGGCCGGGCCCCGGCCCGCGAGGGATACGAGGTGTTTCGCGACGGCCAGCCGATCGGCAAGGTGTGCTCCGGCACGCTGGCCCCGAGCCTCGGCTACCCCATCGCCACCGCCTATCTTCCGGCGGACGTACCGGTCGGCCAGATTCTCCACGTCAAGATTCGCGAACAGATGGCCGAGGCCGAGACCGTCCGGCTCCCGTTCTACCGCAGACCCAAGCGACCCTCTTGAGCCTGGCAGCGCCGGGCCCATTTGAACCGTCCTAGCCCAGTCGAAGTCCTCCCTGGCAGCCAAGCTGCCCCTCGTCCCGCAAGGAAGCCTCCCCGTGAACGATTTGAACCTGAAATTCTCCAAGAGCCACGAGTACGTCCGCGTCGAGAACCGGCTCGCAGTCATCGGTATCAGCCAGCACGCCGCCGATCAGATGGGAGACGTCGTCTACGTGGAGCTGCCGCAGATCGGTAAGGCCTACAGCAAGGACGAAGAATTCGGCGTCGTGGAGTCGGTCAAGGCGGTGTCGAGCCTGTATTCGCCGGTTTCGGGAATCGTCTCTGCCGTCAACACGGAGCTCCTGGAGCACCCCGAGTGGGTCAACTCGGATCCCTACGGCAAGGGCTGGATGCTCAAGCTCGAGATGACGAACTCCGAGGAACTCGACCGGATCCTGTCCCAGGAGCAGTACGAAGCCGAGGTCGGAAACCACTGATGCCCTTCAACTACCTGCCCCTCACTGACGCCCAGCGCGTAGAGATGCTGTCGGCGATCGGGGTCTCGGGGATGGAAGACCTCTTCGCCCCCATCCCGCGCGAGCTTCGCGGATTCGAGCTGGCGCTGCCATCTGGGCACAGCGAGCTGGAGGTGCAGCAGCGCATGAACCGGCTCGCGGCGCAGAACCGCCCGATGTCGGCGCAGCGGAGCTTCATCGGGGCAGGGGCCACGCTCCGCTTCAGGCCGAGCGCCGTGGACCACGTGGCGTCGCGTTCCGAGTTCTCCACCGCCTATACCCCGTACCAGCCCGAGATCAGCCAGGGGACCTTGCAGGTCATCTACGAGTTCCAGTCGATGATCGCCGAGCTCACGGGCATGGACGTCGCCAACGCCTCGATGTACGACGGCGCCAGCGCCGCGGCGGAGGCCGCGCTCATGGCCTGCAGGATCACCCGTCGCCAACGGATCCTCGTCAGCGAGACCATCAACCCCGAATACGCCGAGGTCGTCCGGACCTACGCCAGCGGGCCGGATGTCGCCGTGGAAACCGTGCCGCACCGTGACGGAGCCCTGGACCTGGAGGCCCTCGAGCGCATGCTCGGGCAAGATTGCGCGGGCCTGCTGGTGCAGGTCCCCAACGTGTTCGGCTGCCTGGAGGACGTCCGGGCTGCCGGGGACCTGGCCCGCAAGGCCGGAGCGCTCTTCGTGGTGATCGCCGACCCGATCAGCCTGGCGCTGCTCGAGGCCCCGGGCGCTTACGGGGCCGACATCGTCGTCGGCGATGGGCAGAGCCTCGGCAACCCGGTCTCCTTCGGGGGGCCTCACCTGGGATTGATGGCCACCCGCCAGGAGCACGTCCGCCAGCTCCCCGGCCGCATCTGCGGCATGAGCGTCGACACGCGCGGCAACCCCTGCTT
>JAJYIO010000120.1 GCA_021790035.1 bacterium
CAGCCCGTCGGGATTGTCGAGTTCTGCACTCGTGGCGGCTCCACCGTCGCCCGTGGGGCTGCAGCAGGCCCCGTCGCCCGCCACGGTGTAGATGTCGCCTGCGGTCGTCATGCTCGTGCCGGCGGCCGTGCCGGGCGTGTTGCAGATCACCTGGACGGCATTGTAGGCCGCATCGGCGAAGTAGACGTTGCCGCCGGAATCCACCGCCACGCCGCGGGGATCGTCCAGCGGCACGGACGTGGCCGCGACGCCCGACTGCAAGCCTCCTCCCGCGCTGCCATCGCCGGCGATCGTGTAGACGTCCCCCGCCTGCAGGCCGGACATACCGAAGTAGGTTCCGGCCACGTTGCACAGCATCCGGATGCGCTGGTTTCCGTAATCGGCGAAGTACACGTTGCCCTGGCCATCGACGGCCACGCCGTAGGGGCCCGAGATCAGCGTGCTGGCGGCCGGCTGGACGGTCGCGCTGTAACCACCCGGCAGCCCCGTCCCGATGGAGTTCGACGTCGTGAGCGTGACGTCAGCGGGAAGCGTCACCGCCGAACCCGAGGCCATCGAGACCGCGGCGAACCGTCCCGCCCCCGCGGCCCCGCTCTGGATCGGAACCGCGAAGACCGCGCCCTGCGCGATGCTCGGCACGTTCGAGAAGGTGGCCCCCTCGGCGGCGAACGAGGTGGGGTTGACGATGTCCTTGACCAGGTAGCGCCGCACGTTGGACGTATCGGCATAGCCCTGAGCGGCCATGGCCGCTTCGAGGAGCGGAAGCCAGGTCGGGCTTCCGATCGCCGTCCCGGGCGATCCCACGAACCCGAAATGCGGCGTGGCGGTCGTGTCGAAGGCCCCCAGCAGCAGGTCCGAGCAGCTGTTGCCCACGAACTCGTCTGCAACCTGGAAGCTGCCGAGCTGATCGGGTGCCGAGCCGCTGTAGTTCAGGTTGACCGTGAGTCCGGCACTGTTGGCACCGCCGGAGTTGGCGATCACGTCGCCGGTCCCGCAGCAGGTGAGGTCCTCCTCGGCCAGGCCGACCACGGCATCATAGCTGTCGAGTGCCGCGGCGAAGAGCGTGTCCTGGTGCTCGGCGCCGGGCAGCGGAAAGTTGGTGAGGGTGACGGTGTGGGGACTCGATCCGGTCTGGCGGTAGAACAGCCAGCGCCGCACATCCGCCCGGTTGGTCGCAGAGGGGATCGCCGGTCCGCCCGCCGTCCCGAGGGCGGCCTGCAGAGCGGAGAATGACGTCGCAGACAGGGGATCGGTGGTGGAAAGCCCCGCCCCGCCGTCGTTGAAGTAACCGAGGCTCTCGACGAAGCCAGGCGTCGCCGGAGCCGTGCGATCGAAGATCCCCGCCACGATCTGCGCCACGTCCGAAGTGTCGAACTGGACCCGGTACGGGGCCGCCAACCCCGATTCGAGCACCCGCGGCGTGAGTGCCAGCGTCAGCCGGCCCGGGGTTGCAAGCTGCCCCCCCGGATTCCCGATCGAACCGTCGATGACCCCCGGGACGCCGCCCCCCGCCATCTGAGCGCCGGACCTTGCCGACCCGCTGGCTCCCGCGCCGGCCCCAACGGCCAGTGGAACCCTCTGGCAGGCCGCTCCCAGGCCGACGACCAGACATCCGCCGATCGCCGCCAGCGCGGCTCCGGCTCGCCATCGTCCGACGGTGCGCATCCCTCGGACAACCTACCCTTCCGGACTTTGCGCTAACCCGATCGCCAGAAAAGCCTCCGCGTCACCCACGCGGCGGGTCTCGGTCGGGCACGGACCGGGGGGAAAACAGCGACAGCGCGGTTCCGCCGTAGCGATAATCCCGGATCGACGCCAGCGCGAAGGACTCTGGCAAGGGCCGGTCGGCCGCATGCTCGATCGCCACGACCGCCTCGGGCCGGGCCACGCGAGCCAGGGATTCCATGAGGTCCCCCCACCGCTCGAACGCATAGGGCGGGTCGGCGAAGATCAGGTCGAAACCCGGCTCTGTCACCATCCGCGCCAGCGCTCGCAGCACGTCGTCCCGGACGATCGCGATCCGGTCACCGGCCCCCAGCGCGGCGGCATTCTCGGCGATGACGGCCGCCGCTCGCGCACTCTTGTCGATGACCACCGCGTGCCCGGCGCCGCGGGAAAGGGCCTCGAGGGCGATCGCCCCGGTGCCGGAGAATGCGTCGAGCACGCGCTCCGGGCGCCTGGGGCCGACGATGTTGAAGAGCGCCTCGCGCACCATCGCGGATGTCGGTCGCGTGGTCTCTCCCGGCACCGACTTGAGCTTGCGCCCCCGGTGCTCGCCCCCGGCGATCTTCAGCATGACGTCGTCGACCTACCAGGCCAGCGGATGTCGCCACCTGCGCCCTTGGTGTCGTGAGAAATCCCGATCCATCGTCGGCACAGACCCACGGGGGGTTTCTCCACGGCCTGGCGCCGTGCCTCGATCGGCCGCTGCCCGCCGACCCGAAGGGTGGCCCTGCGCATGAATCATCGCCTCTCAGAATGCCATCGAGATGGCCATTCAGTATGGCAAAGATCCAAGATGGCAAACGGGCAAGAGAGCCGAGCCGGCCGTCCACGGCCAGGATGTCGAGGTCCTCGAAGACTACCACCGGATCGTGGTGGCCCGGTGGATCGGGACGCACCCTGCCATCATCCTCGAGTTCGAGGAACTACGACTGTTGGCGATCCAGGAAGCCCGCCGGGGTCACAACGCGGCACCATCCGCCATCACCGGGGGGCACGGTCCCGCGCCGTGATGCCACCTCCGCAGCTAGCCAGAACCGCAGCAACACGTTTCCTGGCGCCCGCCTGAATCGGCGGGCCATTCGGGCTGCCTGTCGCGGGCCCACCCGCTCCGCGAGGCGACGTCGTGCGTGTGTTGAGCGTGGGGAGAGAAATGCCTGTCCTGGATATCCAAGCTTATTGTTTCGTTATCCTGAGGTTAGCCATGTGATAACCAATTACACCTTATTGACAGCCCATATGTGACTCGGTGGTAGGGACACATCGTCTGCAAAGGGACAAGCTATGATCAGCGCGGATTTACCGCTCGCCAGGCCTCTGGCGGTGCCCACGGCGTCCGGTGCGGGCGGTGTCGGAGGTTTTCTCGGGAAGCTCGGGAGCGGGCTAGAGAATGCTGCCAAGAGCGTCTTCGACAACGAGCAGGTTGCCACTGGCATACGCGACGTGATGTCCTCGTTCCATGGCGTCGGGGGCGCTCCGCCGGTAGCAGGTAGCGTGCCCGCGGTGGGCGGTGCGATCAGCGGGGCACCCGCGGCTGCGGCCGGAGCCCCGGTGGCAAGTGTGGCTTCTGGCGCCGCTGCGCCGACTGCCGATACCTTCCTCAACGGCGGTCCGGTTCCCGCGGCACCCGCGGCTTCTGCTGCATCCGGTTCCTCGCTCAAGCAGGGCCTGTCCGAGATCGGCGGCGGGCTACTCTCGGGAGCCGAGAATGGCGCGCTTTTCGGTGGATTGATTTCCGCGGCGGTCAATGGCTACGAAGTCGTTACCGGCCGGGAGCAGCTGAGCCAGGCTGCAGGTGGGGTGACTGCGGACACGGCCGGTGGCGCAGTGTCGGGCCTCGCCGGCGCGGCGACATCGGGACTGGCTCTGGCTGCAGCGGGTGCGGTGGGCCTGACCGCCGGATTGCCCCTGACGCTGATTGGCGTCGCGGCGGGTGTGGGCGGTGCGTTCCTCGCCAACACGCTCTTCAAGAACTCCGGTATCTACAACGACATCAAGAACGGAGTGACCAACCTGGTCGGCGGCCTGACTTCCGGGACGGGCTATGGTCAACCGGGATATAACCAGCCAGGCTATGGTCAGCCGGGGTACGGCCAGCCAGGCTATGGTCAGCCCGGCTACGGTCAGCCAGGCTATGGCCAGCCGGGATACGGCCAGCCAGGCTACGGTCAGCCGGGATACGGCCAGCCAGGCTATGGCCAGCCGGGATACGGCCAGCCCGGCTATGGCCAGCCCGGTAACAACAACGGCTGGCCCGGTAACAACAATGACTGGCCGGGCAACAACAACGGCTGGCCAGGCAATAACAATGACTGGCCAGGCAACAACAACGGCTGGCCGGGCAATAACAATGACTGGCCGGGCAACAACAACGGCTGGCCGGGCAATAACAATGACTGGCCAGGCAACAACAACGGCTGGCCGGGCAATAACAATGGGTGGCCTTTCGGTGACTCGCGCCAGCTCGGGAGCGAGGACCCCATGCCTACCTTCGGTCAGCCGGATTCGGTGCCATCCCAGGCTCCCCAGCCCTGGTCCTGGTGACGCCTGCGGGGCGGGAGCGCTGAGACCCGATCGTCAGCGCTCCCCGGGGCTACGGTCGTCCCTGGACTCGCTTCGGTCAGACCTGACCCCGGCATACGTCCGCGCCCCCTCGCCTCATGTCCAGAATCACACTTCGGCTTCGGGCTCTTGCGGGCGCGCCCGGGTTCAAGTCGACCGAAAGTCGGTCTACAGTGCTGTCAGCTTGAACGAGACCGCGATGGAGCTCTCGATGTCGACGGTGCTGCTCGGGTCGAAGGTCACGGCCTGGCCGCCCGATCCCACGCTCGAGAGACCGAAACCGACCGCCAGGGTTCCAGCCGACAGGTCCGCTGGATTGACCGAGTGCGTGGCCGTGGCCGTACAATTCGCCGAGCCGGAAGCCCCCATGTCGAGGACGGCGGGCGTGCTGTCGTTCTGGTAGGGATCGGTACCGGCCAGGAAGATCTTGAGCTCGATCGGGATGGCGTAGTTGTTGGTGGCCGTCAGGTTGAGGATCGCCGTTGCGATCGGCGCGCTCTTTGCCTGGGAGGGTACGGTCACCGGGAGTCCGGCGGCCAGAGGCGGGACCGGGAGATAGGTGATGCCGGTGAGCTGGCCGATCTGGGGAAGGACGTCCGGAAGCGGCGGAATCACGGCGGTCGCCGAGCCCGAAGCCGAGGTGATGCTGCTCCAGAGATCCGACAGCTTGATGTGCTGGCTGGGCAGCGGGATCACGATCGGAGGAGTCGCAGCGCAAGCCCCCATGGTACCGGCCACCAAGAGCGTGGCGATGAACGGGAGCTTGGTGCTCTGGTGCGATTGACGGGGCATGGAAGCGAGACCTCCTGCAGGCGGCGCGTGCGAACGGATTCTACCATCGGCGGCGGGGGCCTGTCGCCGGCCGGCTTCGGGGGGTAACATCCAGGTATGAAGCCCCGACTCGACACTCAAGACGACCTGGCCAGACCGGCGGTTCCGGTGCGCCCCGTGGCGCGTCGGCCCAAAGGAGTGGCCCCGCGGCCGCTACGCGAGACCGGGAGCTGGGCCTTCCGGGTCGGATCGTTCGTCGCGGCGCTCGCGCCCCTGGCGGCGTTTTTCGCCGCAGAGCGCATATCCGCCAGCCCGCTGGCGGCGATCGGGAGCGCGATCGGGGTCGCGGCGGTCGGCTGGGCCTTCCTGCAGGTGGCCTTCCAGCGGGCCTTCATCCCGCTGCGGGAGCTAGCCGAGCTCTCGCGCCTCGTCATCGAGGGCGATCTCACGCAGAGAGCGCCCGAGGGCGGGAGCGATCGCTTCGATGAGATTTCCCGGGCCTTCAACGGGCTGGTCGATCGGCTGCGTCAGCTGGTCAAGCAGATCGGCGAGGCGTCGGCCATGCTCGTGGGCAACTCCAAGCACATGAAGGTGGCCTCCGACGCCACCAGCCAGGCCGCCCAGCAGGTTGCCGAGACGATCAGCCAGCTCGCGCACGGATCCTCCGAGCAGGTCGAGGCGATCGTCGAGGTCGCCAGTCAGGTTGACCGGCTGGCAGATGCCGCCCAGCAGGTGGCGTCCAACGCGCAGCTCGCGGCCACGAGCGCCGCGAACACGTCGCAGAGCGCTCAGGGTGGCCGGCAGGACCTGCAGCACGCCATCGCCAAGATGGATTCCATAAAGACCAAGGTCTCCCAGTCGTCTTTGGTGGTGGGGCGCCTCGGCGAGCTCGGCCAGCAGATCGGAAAGATCCTGGAGCTCATCAACGGCATCGCCGCTCAGACCAACCTCCTGGCTCTCAACGCGGCCATCGAAGCGGCTCGCGCCGGTGAGCAGGGCCGCGGTTTCGCAGTCGTGGCCGAGGAGGTGCGCAAGCTCGCCGAGCAGAGCGCCCAGGCGACAGGGCAGATCGCGGCGATGATCCAGGAAATTCAGTCCGAGACGGACAAGGCGGTACGGACGATGAACCTTGGCACCCAGGAGGTCAACGAGGGCGTCGAGGTGATCGATCGGGCCGGAACCGCGCTCGACCTCATCGTGCAGGCCGCGAACTCCACGGATCGGCAGATCCAGCGCATCTCGGACGCGGCCCAGGAGCTGGCCGAGGGGAGCGACCGGATCAAGCATACCGTCTATCACATCCAGTCCATCACGGAGCAGGCGGCAGCCGGGGCCGAGCAGGTCGCGGCGACGACCCAGGAGCAGACCGCCAACATGCAAGAGATGGCGTTGACCGCTCGTTCCCTCGCCTCGCTGGCGAATTCGCTCGAGCAGGTCGTCAGCGAGTTCACGACGTAGTTCGGCAGCCGCGCCGGCTCGAGACCACGATTTCGGCATGAACTCGCGATCTTGGCCCGGCCGCTCGCACGTTGCTGCTCGGATTCGCCAGGAGGCCGAGGGCCCCGTGGAGGCGAGCGTTGACTCTGTCGTCCGGCTTCGATACGTTCCGCATCGCGAGGGCTGCGATGGCGAGCTTCAAGCATTACCTCCCGGCGGCGACGGGGTCGGAGCAGATCCTGCTCGACGAGCTGAGCCGCGAGCATTCGCGCCACCTCAGCGTGCACTCCCGGCAAATCAAGGATGTCTGCCAGATCTTCTTCGAGGTGGATTCCCAGTCCCTGGCCGGATACGTCTGGTTCCTGCTGGCGCGGCTGAAGAGCCAGCAGCGGCGGGTGGAAGAACTCTACCGCCGGCCGGCGACCCTTCCGGTCGTCTATCGGGAAGAGTCCGGGCGAAAGACCCCATCGGACTGCTCGGGGCCGGGATACCTGGAAGAGTGCGGCCGGCGCTAGCCATCGCAAGTTCTCAAGGGTCGCTCCCACCCTCGTCCATGGCCGGCGGGGTCGCGGCGCCATGTGCGACGGCTTCGCGCAGCGCCCGCCAGTGTGCGAGCCGCTTGGCGATCGCGTCCTCCGAGCCGCGGTCGGTTGGCTCGTAGTAGCTGCGCCGGGGCAGGGCTTCGGGAAAGTAGCCCTGGGTCGGTTCGAATCCACCCGGGAAATCGTGCGGATAGCGGTAATCTCGGCCGTATCCCAGCGTCTTCATGAACGTCGTGGGCGCGTTTCGCAGGTGCAAGGGAACCGCGCACGGAGGCCGATCCCGGACGTCCTCGAGGGCCCGGTCG
>JAJYIO010000121.1 GCA_021790035.1 bacterium
CGTGACCCGCGGCCTGTCGATCCCCGCCAGGGATTCCAGGACGATGTCGACGACGTGGTCGGGCATCCGGTCGTTGACCTCGCGGGCGGTTCGCAGGAGCTCGGCGTCGGGCCCGAACCGGTCGACCAGAAACCATGGATCGACCGAGATGCAGTGGCCGCCCACTCCGGGTCCGGGGCGGTGGATGTTCACGCGTGGATGGAGATTGGCCAGCCGCACGACCTCCCAGGCATCGATGTTCACGCGCTCTGCCATCCGGGCGAGTTCGTTGGCCAGCGCGATGTTGACGTCGCGGAACGAGTTCTCCATCAGCTTGACCATCTCCGCGGTCGTCGCGTCGGTCACGTGAATCTCGCCCTCGACGAAGGATGCGTAGAGATCGCGGGCCATCGCTGCCGATCGGGGATCGAGGCCGCCGATGATCCGGTGGTTGCTGATGATCTCCTTGAGGATGCGCCCCGGCAGCACTCGCTCGGGACAGTACGCCACGAACACGTCCGTTCCGACCTCGAGCCCCGACGTGGCGAGGAGCGGCGCCACCAGGTCCCGCGTGGTGAGGGGCGGTGAGGTGGATTCGAGGACGACGAGGTTGCCCGGGCGCAAGACCGGGACGATCGCCTCGATGGCTTCGCGAACGTGGCGCATATCCGGGGCGTGCCCGGGCCCGAAGGGCGTGGGCACCGAGATGATGAACGCATCGGCCTGGGTCGGAGTCGCCCGGGCCGAGAGATTGCCAGAACCGATGGCCCCCGCGACCAGCGTCTTGAGACCGGGCTCGAAGAGATGCGTCTTGCCGCAGTTGAGCGCATCGACGACCGAGGCCTCGGTGTCGACCCCGATCACGCGATGCCCGGAATTGGCCAGGACGCTGGCGGTGGGCAGGCCGATATAGCCGAGCCCTAGGACGCAAACCGTTTGGGCCATGAGACGCCTCCTGGAACTGCAACGGGGACGGGTCTGGACACGGTCGGGCCGCTGCCTGCAGACGGCGTGGGTGGCTCGTCCTGGATCCTCTGGCTAGCCGGGATGGTCAGGCGCCGACCGGATGGCGCTCGTGGCGCAGATCGCGCAGGTAGACGAAGGAGCCGTCGCGAGTCGCCCGGGTGAGCGCGACGAGCCCCACGATCGGCGTGCGCATCGCCTTGAGCTGGATGCCGGCGACAGCTACCTGATCCGGGGTCACGCGCCGCATGTTGGCCAGGAGCAGGAGGCCATCGACGTGGCGGGTGAAGAAGGCGGCGCGGCTAGAGACGGCCAGGGGCGGCAGATCGACCAGCACGATGTCGTAGGATTCGCGCCACTTCGCCATCGCCGCCTTGAGGATCTCGCGAGACTGGGCGAGCTTCAGGCCGGCGACCGCCGTACCTGCGGTCATGACGTCGACGTTCGTGCTTTGCCTGGCGACGTCCATGGGACCGGCGGCCCCGAGCAGGACCTCGGCGAGCCCGCGGCCGGGCTCTGGCAGCTTGAAGACCTGGTACTGCCGCTGACGCCTCAGATCGGCGTCGATGACCAGGACCCGGTGGCCCAGATCCGCCAGACAGACCGCCAGGTTGGCGATGGTGACGGTCTTGCCCTCGCCTCCGGAGGCGCTCGTGACGGCCACGATCCGGGTGCGATCCATGTCGTTTTCGAGCTGCAGGGCCAGGCTGCGCATGGCCTCTCCGTATCGGGGTTCCTCGGTCATGGCCAGCTCGCGCTCCCGATCGTGCCTCGACAGGAGGGGGATCCGGGCCAGGACCGTCGGCTGGGGCATGGCCGCGACCAGGTCGGTGGTTTCGACATCGCGAGTGAAGAGGTCTCGCGCCAGGGCCGCCAGGTAGGCGGCCAGCAGGCCGGTGACCAGGAGGACCGGATACCCCATCCCCTTCAGGGGCTGGCCCGGCCTGCGCGGCAAGGAGGCCGGTTGCACGATCTGGACATCGGTCGGGGCCACCGAGAGGTTGGCGCGGACCTCCTCGTGCCGCTGCAAGAGCTCGTCGTACACGTTGCTCGCGACGTTCACGTTGCGGGTCAGTCGTTCGAAGTCGCGCTCCAGGAGCGGAAGCCCGGTGAGCTGCTTCTGGATGGAGCCCCGCAAAGCCCGGGTCGCGGCCACCGATGCCGCCAGGGCCTGGACGTCGGCCTTGGCGGCCGCGTACTGGGTCAACACCGCCTCGCGGACGTCATCGGAAGGCTCGACGGGCATGGCGCGGCCAACCAGGGCCCTGACGCGGGCCTGGAGTCGGTGCCGCAGCGAGTTTTCCCGGGCCCTGGCCTCTTGCCAGTCTGGATTTCCCGCCGCCAGACCATCGGTCAGCACCGGGTCGGCCTCGGCCTTCACCAGCTCGTCCTCGAGGCCCCGGATCTCGCGATCGTGGCCGATCGTGAGTCGTGCTCGCACCAGCGCCGGTGAGACTCCGAGCTGGGCACGCAGGCCCGAGGCCCGGGCTCGAGCCGAGTCGAGCTCGATCTCGTTCGTGCGCAGGGTGTCTTCGAGGCCCATCAGCGAGGCGACCGAGGAACTCGCCTCGCTCGGTAGCGGCAGACCGCCCATGCGATCCTCGAACGCCAGGAGCATCGCCTCCGAATCGGCCAGGCGGCTGTGGGCCGTTGCCAGCTGCTCGTCGAGGAAGTGCAGGCCATCTCGAATGCCGTTTTCGCGGAGATCTTGCAGACGGTGCAGGTAGGCGTCGCAGACCGCGGTCACGATCCTGCGCGCCATCACCGGGTCGCCGCTCTGCATGGAGACCTGGATCAGGTCGGTGCCGGTGAGGGGCGCGACCTGAACGGCGCGTTCCAGGACGTCGGGAGCCAGGGGGCGACCCAGGGGATCGCGCAGGCCGAGCTGGCGGATCGCTGCCGCCATCACCGGTGCCGACCGGACGAGCTCAACCTGTGTCAACAGGGGCTGGTCGTTCACGGTGAGCTGCGGCAGGCTATCGTCGAGGATCTTGATGCCGCCGGTCCGTTGCTCCGTTCGCATGACGAGCAGCTTCGCTTGCGACTCGTACAGCTTGGGAACGAGCGACAGTGCCCCGGCCCCGCCGATCGCCGTGACGGCGAAGGCGACGACCATCGTCCGCCAGCGACGGCGAACGAGACCGGCGAAACCTGGATCGAGCGTCGGAGAAACGATCGCCATGGTGAAGGGTCCTTTCCCGCGTCTGGTGCAAGGCGTGAGCCGGGTGAGGGCATCTGTCGCGTTCCTCCATGGGTAACGCTTGGCCCCTCTGTGCCGGTAGGCCGATTCGACGGGGATTGGTGGACAGATCGCACACGCGGGCGGAAGCGCGCCCTGCTTCGCCAGAGCTGGCCCGAGAAGTCAAACTGGGCCTTGCCCTCAGCCGGAGAGAGTTCGAGGGAGGATCGCCGTTTCTCCTACACCCCGGCGCCGGACCGCGCCGACGGGGATCCGTAACGCTCGATCAGGTCTTCGGCGAGCTCGTTGGAGCGGGCAATTCGCTCGAAGACCTCGACCGTCGGCGTGGGAACTCGAGCCAGGCCGCGATCGCGATCGATGCGGTAAAGGCCGAAACGCGGCGCATAGCCCTGGGCCCACTCGAAGTTGTCCATCAAGGTCCAGTGGATGTAGCCCCGAACGTCGATTCCCTCCTGGATCGCCCGCGCCACCTGTTGCAGGTGCGAGACGAGGTAGGCGCTGCGGCGATCGCCACGCCGGTCATCGATGCCATTCTCGGTGATCACGATCGGGATCTTGCGGCCATCGGGCAGTCGGGTGAAACCGTCTGCCAGCGCGAGGGCGCGGTAGAGGCCCTCGGCATAGATCTCCCAGCCGAGATCGTTGACCGCGGCACCCGGCGTGACGAGCGCCGGGAAGGGGAAGCGGCTGCGGCCGCGGGTGTAGTAGTTGATGCCGAGGAAGTCGAGGGCGCTGTCGGTGCCGAGATCCTGCCGGATACGCTTGCCGGGCAGCGCGAGGTCGAGGTTTCCCGTGGTCACGGCCTCGAGGTAGGCCCGGTTCGAGAGGTGGTCTGCGAAAGCGGCCAGGCGGCGATCGAGGGGGCTGCTCCGGTGGAACGGATCGAACAGGTAAATGTGGTACGCCAGCCCGACCTGCGCCTCAAGCCGCGCTCGATGGATCGCGGCATAGGCCTTCTGGTGGCCCGATGCCATCGTCGCCAGCGCGGTAAGCATCGCATACGGGTTGCGACGCCGGGGCGGCCAGGCGGCAAACATGAAGGCGTGGAAGGCGTAGATGTTGGGCTCGTTGATCGTCACCCACGATCGCACCTCGGGAAACTCCGACGCCGCAAAACCGGCAAACCGGGCAAAGTCGTCGGCGGTCCGGGGCGAGAGCCAACCGCCCTGCTCGGCGATCCAGACGGGATTGGTGAAGTGGTGCAGCGTGACGAGCGGCTCGAGGCCGCGGGCGCGCAGCGCCGCGAAGACGTCGTGGTAGTGGGCGATGGCCTCTGCGCTCAGCTGGCCCCGCTCGGGTTCGACGCGGGACCACTCGAGCGACAGCCGGTGGGCGTTGTGCGCCATGCCGCGGGCGAGGTCGAAGTCTTCCTCGAAGCGGCGGTAGTGGTCGACTCCGATCTCCGACGTGTCGCCGTTCTTGACGGTGCCCGGCGTGTGCTCGAAGCCGATCCAGTCGTTGGCCAGTCTACCTTCGACCTGATGAGCCGCCGTCGCTGCTCCCCACCAGAACCCGGCCGGAAACCGGAAATCAGCGCCCGCCATCAGGGCATCTCCTCGACCGCAAACCCTTGTGTCCGCTCATCGTCCGGTCATCTCCGATGAACGCTGGCGACGCCAGACAGGGATTCGAAAAGTGTCGGGGTGCCGAAGTACACCACCCGGGAGGCACCCGATGCCGCGATCTTGAGCGTGCCCGTCGCGTGTACCAGGGCTTGCGAGGCCCCGGCGAGGGAGAGGGTCGCCGCGGTCGTGATCAGGTTATCCGCCGAAAGGTGGCTGGCCCCGTCCAGCGCCGCGGTGAAGGTGGTGACCGAGCCCGCGATCATTGCCCTCGACGCCCCGGCCAGGGCGATCGCGAGCCGGGGGCCCGACAGATCCTGCGCCGACAGGACGCACGCCCCGGCCAGCGATGCATCGTCGAGCTGGGCCAGCGAGATCGCGACGTGCGGTTGCGGGGCCGAGCCAAAGAACCGGGGGTGGGGATCGGGCGCCACGGTCAGCCGGAGCTCTCCCCGGGTCACCGTTGCCTGCACGCGCCTGACCGCTCCGCCGTCGCCCGTGATCTCGACGGACTGCTGCTGGCCGTCCACGACGTCGACGGCCAGGTTCCCGGAGGCGGCGATCGCGTGGAATGCCGGCAGCGAGACCTTGCGGTCGGCCGCATGCGCCATGGCGGGCGGCGCCGCCAGCGCCGTGACGGCGGCGAGTGCAGCGAAGGTCGTGAAGCGGCGTGCTACTGGCATCGGTGGGTTATTCCTCGGCTCGGCGGCCGGGACGCTACGGTCCCGTGGCGAAACCCCATTGTAACGGCCTGACGCGAACCTGCCAGGCCGGTTGCCTGCCAGGGTTTTCTTCGCAACCCTCAGCGGTCGATCAGCCAGCCGTACTCGCTCTCGGCGAACGACGCTTCGAGCAGTGCGCGGACGAAGGGTTGGCTCGCCTTGGGCACTTCGGATAGCAGAAGTCGCGCGGCGGTTGCCGCCAGGTGGCAGCGGTGGTCGTCCTTTGCCGAGTCGAAGAGATAAGCCACGTGAGTCAGACGATCCGCGAAGATGCTTTCGATCCCGGCCATCACGCGATCGGCGTGGCGGTCGATCGCGTCCGCGACGATCGCTTCGATTCCTGCGCTGCCCCGGCTGCCGTGGATGGCGGCGGCGGTCTGGCGCAGGAAATCCTGGATGGCGCGGCCATTGGCCTCGGTCAGGAACCAGGACGACTCCGCGGGGTGCTGCAGGATCTCTCCGGTCTGTCCGGCCAGATCTTCTCGAGCCCAAGTCTCGAGGGAAATCTCGGGCCTGGCCTCGTTCCAGAGGCCAGCCAGCAGATCTCGCTGGAGGAGGTACTCCAGCGGCAGCGGGATTCCGCGTTCCTGGGCGAGGGCCACCCCATCCTGGACGCGCCCGATGGCGTAGCCCAGCGGAATCTCGAAGAGATGTCCGTGCGCCTGGCGAAGCGAGGCCAGGAGTTCCGGCAGCTCGGCCTCGTCGAGCTCCCGGTCGACGATGGCGTCGGCGATCCCCCGGACCGAGCTGACGATCACGCCGATCAGGGCCAGTAATCCATCGCTTGCAGCTCGGGTGGACGCTCGCCGGGAGCGCTTGCCCTCTGGCTTCGGGTCGCTGGCTGGGGGGCGAGGGCGTCGCCTGAGGACGAACACGGTCTGGCTGCCGTAACCATCCGGGAGTGTCGCGTAGGCAGTCATCGCCGGCCAGTTGCCTGGAAACCCCGGAATACTCCGTTGCCGGCCGGCGACCCATCGCGTTGCGACCGCGATGGCTTCGTCGTCGAGCGGAGCCTCGATGGCTCGGGCGGCCAGGAGGGACGCGGCCGGCTCGCCGATCTCGGACAGCAGGGCTGCCAGCGCTGCGGCTGCGGGCGCCCGGGCCACCGAGAGGCTGGCCAGTGCTTGCCAGGTGGCCTCCTCGCCGCCGAGGTCCAGACCCTCGGGCCCGGCGCCGGGCTTGATATCTATCGCCAGGCGCTGTCCGAGCCCGGCGTCGGCCATCGGTAGCTGGGACCGAATTCCAAGCACGGCACGCAGGTGCTCCAGCACGGGGGCGCCTGGCTGCGACGGGCGCATCGCGAGGGCTGACCGCGCCTCTTGAGCACCCGCGACGAGGACCAGCCATCCCGCAAATCGCGAGAGTTCATCGTGGTCGGCGAGATCCGGCTCGGTCGAGAACCTGCGGGCGAAGCCCTCGATCAGCATCCCGGCGATCCGGTCGCCGGCGGCCACCTCCTGAAGCCGGCTTGCCGTCTCGAGCTGCGCGGAGGTCGAGTACGCAGAGTCGGCCAGCTCCTCGAGGGCCCGGGCGACGGCCCGATCCGGTTCGCTCGCCCCGGGGCTGCCCGTTCGGGGACGGCGGGAGCTGGGGCATCGGGTATTCGTGGTCACGCCCTTGATGTCGGCTCGACGACGGTTCGCCTTGACAGTCGAGCGAGCCAGGTCGAAGCGGGCAGCCAGGCAGGCCGAACGGGAGCGCTCGCGGCGTGAAGGGAGCGGGCCCTTGTGAGTCCCCCACGGTCTGCGCCGACAGCGTTGAATGAAACGCCACCTGCTGTGCTGGGCTACGTAGCAGCTTGCCCGCAGCGGGGGGTAGTTTGCGGGGGGCAAGGCCCCTTGCAAGTCCC
>JAJYIO010000122.1 GCA_021790035.1 bacterium
ACGGCGCCCTCCAGACGACCGGCGGCGGCGTACTCGCCCAGGTGCCGCAGCATCATCACGGCGCTGAGGATCATGGCCGTGGGATTGGCCTTGTCCTGACCCGCGATCGTCGGGGCCGAGCCGTGGGTCGGCTCGAAGACCACGGCATGGGTTCCGATGTTGGCACCGGGGGCCACCCCTAGCCCCCCGACGAGGCCCGCGCAGAGGTCCGAGAGGATATCTCCGAAGAGGTTTGAAAGAACCAGGACGTCGTAACGCTCCGGGTTGATCACGAGTTCGCTGCAGATGGCGTCGATGGGAAGGTCGCTGTACCAGATGTCGGGATACTCGCGAGCCACCTGGCGAGCCGCCTCGAGGAAGAGTCCATCCGAAAGCCGCATGATCTCGGCCTTGTGGATGACATTGACCTTCTTGCGCCCGTGACGCTCGGCGTACTCGAAGGCATACCGGGCGATTCGCCTGCTGCTGAACTCGGAGATGGGCTTGACGCTGACGGCGGATCGTTCGCGCAGCCACCGCTGGCAGTGGGCGGCCACCAGGCCGTTGATCTCGCCGAATCCCTCCGTTCCGGATTCGAACTCGATCCCGGCATACAGATCCTCGGTATTCTCGCGAAACAGCACCAAGTCAACATCCTGATATTTTGACGGAATGCCGGGATAATTCTTGCAGGGACGCACGCAGGCAAACAGATCGAGAGCCTGGCGCATCGCGACGTTGACCGAGCGAAAGCCCTCGCCGACGGGCGTCGTCAGGGGGCCCTTGAGCGCGATGTGGTTCTGGCGAATCGAATCCAGGACCTCCGCGGGCAGGGGATCAGAGGCACCGGTGCGGCGCATGTATTCGGCCCCGGCCTGGAAGCGGTCCCACCGGAACCCTACTCCGGTGGCCTCCAGGCATCTCACCGTGGCCTCGGTGATCTCGGGACCGATGCCGTCTCCGGGGATCAGCGTGATGGTGTATGACATCGTGGCCAGCATCGTTCCATGGGAACCGTGCCTTGTCCAGAACCCGGTGCCCCGGCCTCTTCGGCAATGCGGCGCGGACTCCGCCCCATGGATGCGACGGAGCCGATGCCGCCTACCGAACGGGGCTACCTCTTGTTGAGTCCGAACAGGCCCATCAACCCGCCCTTGGCCTTGGGGCGAGGCTGGTCCTCGGGAGGAGGCTCCGCACTCGGAGCCGGATACGCGATCTCCTGGGGTGCCGGAAATAGCTGCGCGAGATCGGCATCGCCCGCAAAATCGATGTGCAGGCGATTGAGGTGATAAAGCTTGCCAGCGAGCTGCGGAGCGCGGACGGTGTTCTGCAGGAACTGCAGTGCGTCGCGCCCTTGCATCGACTTGAGACGCTCGAACTGCTGCTCGGTCTGGGTCAGGTGCACGCCCGCCTCGGAGAACTGCTGGTAGGCGAATTGCATGCGCTGCATGATCGTCGGAACCGTCTTGGCGCGTGCCTTGATCCGGTTGACCTGGGCCAGCTCGGCGGGACTGTAGTTGGCCGGAAGGCCAACTACGCCGGCCACGACCTTCATCGCCGGCCCGAGCTCCTCGAGGAGAATCCGTGCCCCCGCGATGATGGCCTCGGCCTCGACGGTCTTGACCGAGAGCATGTTGAGCATGTTGGTGACGCGGGCGGGCGGAGCCTTGGCCCCTTGAGCCAGAGGCTGGGTCTTGCCATCGCTGATGCGATCGGCGCCGTCCGCGACATGTTTGACCGCGTGATAGAACTTGAGCTTCTGCTCGATCCGCCGGATGCGCGCGTCCCGCTGCGGCGATGGTGGGGTGCCGCGGAGCTCGTTCAGCTTGATCTCGTGCTCGCGGGCCAGCTGGTCCAGGTAGTCCAGGCGAACCCTGAGCTCACGCGTCGTCGCCTTGACCTGCTTCTGGATCCGGGCCACCTCGGCTGCTTGCCGCTGGCCCGCTTCGAGTGCTTCTTGACTCTCGTCGCTCGACATTTACCGCTCCAGAGGGGACTTGCCCGCCGACCATTGTGGCCCAACCCGATCGAGGGAGCAAACGATCGCTCCTTGGCAACGAACGGATTGGAGATGCCTGTGCCCGTACGCGGCTTGGTCCCCTCGTTTTTGGTCCGACGCTTGTATACCCGTCGGTTCCGGTCGGGAAACACCCCCGGCCGCCAGCCAAGCCGCAAGAAGCGGCTGCCGTCGACCGGGGGCGTGTCGCGAGAGGGCGGCTAGTTGATGGGGAGCCCTACCCGCTCGAAGGCCTCGACGACCGGTGCGTAATCCGAGGACTTGGCCTTGGCGAAGCCGTCCACCTCGTACACGCGCTTGAGCTCGGCCCGACCGGCCGCCGTGCGAGAGAGGCCCAGGAAAATGTTCTGGATGCGAGCCACGAGCTTGGGATCGAGGCCCCTGCGGACGGCGATGTTGTCGGACGGGATGGGGGGAGAGACCGCCAGGATGCGAATCTTCTTGCGATCCGCCGGATTGGGCACGACGGTCTTCTGAGTCCAGGCAGAATCGCGGCCAGCAGGGTCGTTGGTGTAGCAGGCGCCCGCGGCGACGCGCCGGTTCAGCACGGCCAGCACCACCGCATCATGGCCGCCGGCGTAGAAGACATGGAGATCCCGCTGGGGGTTGACGCCGGCCTTGAGGAGCATCATCTCCGGAAAGATGGCCCCGGATGTGGACGTCGGATCGACCAGGGCAAGGGTCCGGCCCTTGAGCTGCTGGAGCGATCGGATCCCCGAATCCGTCCGGGTGATGATCGCCGAATAGTAGGCCGAGTGGCCGTCGTAGATGGACTTGAGGATGACCTGCGCGTTGGCTATCTTCGCCGCTCGCACGTAGGCAGCGGGGGGAAAGAACGCCATATCGATCTTGCCCGAGCGCATGGCCTCCACGACCCCGGTGTAGTCGGTCGTGACTTCCGGCTCGACCGGCATCCCCAGCTGTCGCGACAGGATCCTCGATGCGTCCTCGGCGATCGCCTGGATGGACGTGGGACTGTCCCAGGGGGCGAAGCCGATGCGCAGGACCTTCGGGGTGTATGCGAAGGCAGGCGACCCCATCACGAGGACGCCAAGCGCGGCCAGGGCCGCAAAGGTTTTCTTGATCACGAAGAGCTCCTTGAAGAGGCTGCAAGCTGGCGCAGCGGAAAGGGGAAAGTTCCAGTGGAAATCAAAAAGCGTTGGCAATGTGACGGATGACCGGTTCGCGCCCCCTCGAGAACAGGACGTCGACGACGTCGAACCGGATGGGTTGATTTGCGATGGACGAGCCGAGGTAAGCCAGAGCCAGCCTGCGCAGGCGCTCCTGCTTGCGGAAGCCCACGGCGTCAGCTCCAGAGCCGAACCGATCGCCGCGCCGGGTCTTGACCTCCACGAAGATCAGGACGCCATCATGCCGCGCCAGCAGGTCGATCTCGCCCAGCTTGGTACGAACGTTTCGTGCTACGATCTCGTACCCGCCCGCAGTCAAGAACAAGGCAGCCAGGTCCTCGCCCTCGCGCCCGAGTCGCTGACGCGGATCAGCTCGCCTGCCCGACGGCTCTGACATGGATCTCATCGACGGTTCCAAGCTTGCCCCTGCCGGCTCGCAAACAGACGGCGGGCGATCGGCATCCAGCCCGGACCGGCGATGGCTCTTGCACCTGGTTTGGCTCACAGCTGCGGTGATCCTGGCCGCGGCACTGGGCGTGCGGTATGGCACCGTGCCGATCTCGAATCGGATCCTGTGGCATATTATCACGGGCCAGAAGGTCGAGCCAGCCATGCGCACGATCCTGCTGCAGATGCGCCTGCCGCGGGTTTTGCTGGCCATCGGGGCCGGTGCCGGGCTTGCCGCGTCGGGCGTGGCATGGCAGGGGGTCCTGCGCAATCCACTGGCCGACCCCTATCTGATCGGGGTTTCGGCCGGCGGGGCCCTCGGGGCCGGCATGGCGATCGCCTTCGATCTCCAGTGGCCTGGCGGCGTTTCGGCCGTTCCCGCGTGTGCCTTCGCAGGTGCGCTCCTGGCCGTCGGCGTGGTTCTGGCCCTCGCGGGGACTCGCCAGATGCGGATCGAACGGCTCATCCTGGCGGGCGTCGCCGTCGGAGCTTTTCTCTCGGCCTGCCTGGCCGTGCTGCTGGTCTGGAAGTCCAACCGGATGCCCGCGGTGTACTTCTGGATGATGGGCAGTCTGGCTCCGCCCCGCGGCTGGCCGGATCTCCTCCGTGCCGCCCCCTATCTCGCCGTGGGCTGGGGGGTGCTGCTGGTCTTCGCGGGCCCGATGAACGTGCTGCAGCTCGGCCCGGAGCGTGCGCACTCCCTCGGGATCGATCCCCGGCGCGCTCAGCTCGCCCTCATCGCCGCGGCCACCCTGCTGGCCTCCACGGTCGTGGCGACCTGCGGAATGATCGGCTTCGTGGGGCTGGTCGTGCCTCACATGGCGAGGATGCTCGTCGGACCGGATCTCAGACGGACGCTTCCGGTCGCGACCCTGGCCGGGGCCCTCCTGCTGATCCTTGCGGACCTCATAGCCCGGCTGGCCGGCGAGATTCCGGTAGGCGTCGTGACCGCCTTCCTCGGCGCTCCTTTCTTCCTGTTCCTCGTCTTGCGGGAGAGATCCGCTTGACCTCAGGGAGTTCCCCTTCGGCCGCGGCCAGCCTCCTGTCGGCCCGGAACCTCGCGGTAGGCCGTGGCGGAAGAGCGGTCGTCCGGGACATCGATTTCGACCTGGCTCCCGGCGAGCTGGTGGGCCTCATCGGGCCCAACGGGGCCGGCAAGTCGACCTTCCTCGCCACGCTGTCGGGGGTGCTGGAACCCGTGCAGGGGCGCGTCTTCCTGCTCGACCGGGAGCTCCCTGGTTACCGGCCGCGTGCCAGGGCCCGGATCCTCACCTACCTGCCCCAGAATCCGGGAGAGGACGACGCCTTCACGGTGGCCCAGCTCGTCGCGATCGGCAGGACGCCCCACGTGAGGCCGTTTTCCTTCGGGACTTCGAGATCGGACGAGCGGGCGATCGCGGTCGCCCTGGAGCGCGCGGGGGCTTCGGCCTGGGCCGATCGCCCCCTCGGGACGCTCTCGGGCGGCCAGCGGCAGCGTGTCCGCATCGCCATGGCCCTGGCCCAGGAACCCATGGTGCTCCTGGCGGACGAACCCACGAGCGCCCTCGATCTCTCGGGTCAGCTCGACTTGATGCTGCTCCTGGCCGATCTGGCGCACCAGGGCCTGGGGGTGCTCGCCGTGCTTCACGACCTGAACCTGGCCGCACAGTTCTGCACTCGCCTGGTCCTTTTCTCCGACGGCCGGATTCAGGGCGACGGCCCCCCTGCGGCGGTGCTCTCGGAGGAAAGCATCGCGCGGGCTTACGGGGTGGCCGTGCAGATCGCTCACCATCCCCGCAGCGGTGCTCCCTATCTCCTTCCTCGCATCGCCCTGAATCGTCCGAGCCGATCCTCGCGCATCCACCTGGTCGCGGGAGGGGGCTCGGGCCGCCGCCTGATCCCGAAGCTTGCCGACATGGGCTACGAGCTGTCGGTCGGCGTTCTCGACGCGATGGATTCCGACCAGCAGCTGGCGGCCGATTGCCGCGTCCCCACTCTGACCGAGGCCCCGTTCGCCCCGATATCGGAGACCAGCGTCCGACTCCTGGGGGATATCCTCGAGACGGTCGATGCCGTCGTGGTGGCGCCTTGCCCCTTTGGCCCTGGCAACCTTCTTAATCTCGAGGCCATCGCGCAGACGAGCGTTCCCGTCTACCTCGTCGCCCCCCCGACGATCGCCGAGCGAGATTTTTCCGGCGGGCGAGCGACGATGCTGTACGAACAACTGGAGCGCAACGGGGCCAGGGTGCTTTCCGAGGATGAGCTCCTGGCCAGGTTCCAAGCTGCGACCACCCGCCCGCTGCGCGAGTCTTTACCAGACGAGGGAACCTCGGCATCGAGCGCACCGTCAAGATCCAGCGTGGAGCCGGGCCACCGGGCTGCCGAACGAGGCGCTCGAGAGGGACCGTAAGTCGACGGGAACGCACGACCGATCCCGGGCCTGCCCTCCGCAGGCACAGGCGTGGCGCCCCCTGGACGGAAGTGCTAGGATGATGACATGAGGGCAACGGCATCGCATCGGCGTATCGGCACCTTCTTCTCGGTGCTCTGCGGGTTGCTGCTGGCCCTGGCGCCCTGCGCCCCGGCACGAGCCAACACCAGCGCGGACGAGATTGCCTTTCTCAAGCAGCAGGTCGCTGCTGCCCCCAAGGATCCCGACGCGCATTTCGACCTCGCCATGGCCTATGCCCGCACCCCCGACCTCGAGAAGGCGTGGGCCGAGCTCAAGGAGGTCGATCAGCTCGACCCCTCCTATGCCGATCAGCTGATCGCCAAGCTCGAACCCCTTTCGCAGGCCAATCCAGACAACATCGAGGTCTTGTTCCGGCTCGGCTTCGCCTACTACTTCCGGGGGTTCCAGAGCCACAACGCCGCGGACAAGGCCAGGGCTCGCACGGAGTTCCAGGACATCCTCGCGGTGGATCCCGAATACGTCTGGGCTCTCGACTATCTGTCCTATCTCACCTACGACGAGGGCGATCTCAACGGAGCGCTGGCTCTGGCGCGCAAGGCCACCGTCGCGGATCCCGACAACGCGGTTGCGCATTTTCTGCTCGGCGAGGGCCTGTTCAAGGCCAAGCAGCCTTTCGCCGCCGCCTTGCAGATGGCTCAGGCCATGGCCCTGCGCGGCACCGTCGACCTCCACCCTTGAAGCCGGAGACTCGCCATTGGTGGGGGTAGCTGCCTTGCGGCCCCGGCCTGACGCGTGCTAGACTCTTCGCACGAGTCGGGCTCGATCCGCCAGAGGTGGGCGGGGCCGACCATTTTCGTCGGGATGTAGCTCAGCTTGGCAGAGCGCGCGGTTCGGGACCGTGAGGCCGGAGGTTCAAATCCTCTCATCCCGACTTTTCTGCGGAATCGCCCTTCATGAAGTATGCCGTTGTGATGGCTTGCCTGCTCCTGGTGGCATGGGGAGCGCACGACGTCGTACGCCTGCGTCGGCCCCGTAGTTCCCGCAACAAGTAGTCGGTCCTCGGCTCAAGGCGAACCATGGCAAAGGCCCGCCCATACTACGAGCGGGCCCTCATTTTTGGATCGCTAGACCTG
The DNA here is from genome assembly GCA_021790035.1 of bacterium. Classification (GTDB taxonomy): domain Bacteria; phylum Cyanobacteriota; class Sericytochromatia; order S15B-MN24; family VGJW01; genus JAJXWQ01. The sequence continues at coordinate 7,099 of JAJYIO010000122.1, forward strand.
TTTCAGGTTGACCTGACCCCGGCTTACGTCCGCGCCCCCTCGCCTCACGTACCAAAGTACGCTTCGGCTTCAGGTTCTTGCGGGCGCGCTCGGGTTCAAGTCAACCGAAAGTCGTCTCGAAG
>JAJYIO010000123.1 GCA_021790035.1 bacterium
TTTTTCGGGCGCCCCGACGACCACCGCCGCGGCGGCGTGGTCCTGGGTCGAGAAGATGTTGCACGACACCCAGCGGACATCAGCCCCGAGTTCGGCCAGGGTCTCGATCAGCACGGCCGTCTGGATGGTCATGTGCAGGCTGCCCATGACGCGTGCGCCAGCCAGCGGCTTGCGATCCGCATACTCCCTGCGGATGGACATCAAGCCGGGCATTTCCTGCTCGGCCAGGCGGATCTCCTTGCGCCCGAACTCGTGCAAGGTCAAGTCGGCAACCTTGTAAGGGGGTCGTCCGGTCGCCATGGCGGCCGCGAACGGGTGGGATCCGGTGCTGACAGCGGTTGTCATGGGGCCTGTTCTCCTTTTTCTGCGGATGCGACGAACAAGTCGGGACCCTTGGCGCGGATGTCGGGCCCGAGCGGCACGACACGGATATTGACGAAGCCGGCATCACCCAGCAGGCTCTCGATCTGCTGGGTCGAAAACCCCAGCCAGATGTGGCCCATCTTCTGCCGGTAACTCTCCCGGTCGTGCCCCAGCATATCGACCAGGATGAACCGACCGCCTGGCTTGAGTACCCGCGCGACCTGGGCGACGACCCGCCCGGGCTCGGGTACCACGTGCAGGACCAGGGCCATCACGGCGCCGTCGAGCTGGGCGCTCGCCAGGGGCAGGGCCTCGAGTTCGCCCTGGATGATCTCGACGTTGGAAAACGAGCCGAGGCGCTCGCGGGCCGCGGCCAGCATCGGGGCCGACGCGTCGATCGCGACCACCTTGCGGACGAAAGGGGCCAGGGACATGCTCACCTGGCCCGTGCCGCACCCGAGATCCCCCATGGTCCAGTCCGACGGCGCCAGGGCGGCGAGCGCACCGAGGTGGAACCGCTCTCCGAAGAGTTCGTCTCGCAGCCGGTCCCACTGGCCCGCAGCCGACGAGAAGAACTCCTGGGACTTGGTTCGGCGCTCCATCAGGATCTGCTCCAGGCGGCGCTGGTCCTGCCCGGCTCCGGGCGTCCTGCGTACCTCGTCGCGCACGATCGCCCAGAGACCCACAGCTGCCTGCGACAGATCCGAGCGGGGCATCGTGTAGAGGTTGCTGGTCCCCTCAGATCGCACCGAGACCCACCTTGAATCCGACAGCACCTTCAAGTGGCGGCTGACGGTCGACTGCGGCAACTGCGTGATGGCACAGATCTCGGACACCGTCAGCTCTTGCGGATCGAGCAGCAGCAGCAACCGGCTACGCGTCGCGTCGGCAATCACTCCGACGCGATCGAGAATGGCCGCGGCACGATCGATCAACGAGACAGTCTATCCATATATCCGGATGCTGGGATAATTTAAACCGGTCACGGCAACCTCTGTCAAGGCGAGATCCCTCCTGGTGACCCCGGCCGCTTACGCCCCGCAAACGTCAGATGTACCGTCCCGTGAGGGACCCCGCGGCATCCTTGAGCTCGAGTGGCGTCCCCTCGAAGACCACCTGACCGCCGCGGGTCCCGCCGTCCGGTCCCATGTCGATGACCCAGTCGGCGTGACGCACGACGTCCATGTTGTGCTCGACCACGACCACCGTGTTCCCGGAGTCCACGAGGCGGTCCATGAGAACCAGGAGTTGCTCGACATCGGCCATGTGCAGGCCCGTCGTCGGCTCGTCCATCACGTAGAGGCTGCCCTTCTTGTGAAGCTCGCTGGCCAGCTTGATCCGCTGACACTCGCCACCCGAGAGCGTGGATACCGGCTGGCCCAGCGTCAGGTAATCGAGTCCCACATCGCAAAGGGCCTCGAGCTTGCGGGCGATCTCCTTCTGCTTGAAGTGTTCCCGGGCATCCCCTGCCGTCATCGCGAGGACCTCGCTGATGTTGTATCCCTGGAGCCGGTATTCCAGGACCTCGTCCCGGAACCGCCGGCCCTCGCAGGCTTCGCACGGAAGCTTGACGTCTTCCATGAAGGCCAGGTCGGTGTAGATGACCCCCAGCCCCTTGCAGGCCTCGCACGCGCCCTTCGAGTTGAAACTGAACAACCCGGCGTCGACCTTGCACGCGGCGGCGAACGCCTTGCGCACGTCGTCCATGAGTCCCGTGTAGGTCGCAGGCGTCGAGCGGATGCTGGCGCTGACCGCGGACTGGTCGATGACGATGGCCCCTGGATGGGCCGGCAGGAATGCCCCGTGGACGAGGGAGCTCTTCCCCGAGCCCGCCACGCCGGTGATCACCGTGAGGACGCCCTCGGGAACGTCCACGTTCACGCCCTTCAGGTTGTGGATCGAGGCGTTCCGCACCAAAAGGGCTCCGGTTGCCCTTCGGAACGTCGGCTTGAGCGGCCTCTTGCGGTCGAGGTGCTGGCCGGTCAGCGTCTTGGCCTCGTGCAAGCCTGCGACCGGTCCCTCGTACACGACGTGCCCACCGCGGCGGCCCGCTAACGGGCCCATGTCGATCACATGGTCAGCACCCCGTATGACGTCCGGATCGTGCTCGACCACGACGACCGTGTTGCCCTTGTCGCGCAGCCTGACGAGAAGCTCGTTGAGCCGGTGCACGTCCCGAGGATGCAGGCCGACGCTCGGCTCGTCGAAAACGTACATCACGTCCACGAGGCTGCTGGCAAGGTGCTTAACCATCTTCACCCGCTGGGACTCGCCGCCCGAAAGCGAGTCCGTCTCGCGATCGAGGCTCAAGTAGTCGAGGCCGATGTCCACGACCGCTTGCAGGCGGTCCGTGAGCGTGGCGAGGATCGGTCCCGCCGCAGGATCGTCCAGCCCCGAGACCAGCTCCAGGAGGTCGCCGACCCCCATCGCCGCCAGCTCGGCGATGTTGCGCCCGGCGATCCGGCATGCGAGCGCGCCCTGGGAGAGGCGCGTGCCCCCGCAGGTCGCGCAAGGCTGCTGCGCCAGGTAGGGCTCGATCTGCTGGATCGTGCGCTCTGAGATCGGGAACCTGGGATCGCGGTGAATGAAGCGGCGGTTGAATTTCTCGATCACCCCTTCGTAGAGGCCATAGGCCCCGTAGAGTTCGTGGTCCTTCTCGAGCTGGTCCTTTCGATCCGAGCCGTAAAGAAGCAGGTCCATCTCGGAGCGCGTGAAATCCCGCAGCTTCTTGTCGTTGTCGAAGAAGCCGGATCCCGCATATGCGCGCAGGTCCCCCTTGGTCCAGAACGGGATCGAGAGGGCGCCCTCGTTGAGCGATCGGTCCAGGTCGATGAGGCTGTCGATCTTGAGCCCCTGCATCTCGCCTCGCCCCTCACAGCCCGGGCACATGCCCTTGGGATCGTTGAACGAGAAGCAAGCTGCACCGCCGACGTGGGGCTTTCCGCACCGCGAGAAGAGCAGGCGCAGGACGGTGTAGATGTCGGTCACCGTTCCGACCGTGGAGTGCGAGCCGCCGCCCAGCCGATTCTGGTCGACGATGACGGCCATCGGGAGACCCTCTATCGAGTCCGCGTCTGGCTGTGGAAACCTGGGCAGGAAGCTCCGGATGAACATGCTGAAGTTCTCGAAGAGCTGCCGCTGAGCTTCGGTCGCCAGCGTGTCGAACACGACCGACGACTTGCCCGAGCCCGAGACGCCGGTGAATACCGTGATCTGGCGCTTGGGGACGTCGATCGAGATGTTCTGGAGGTTGTTCTCGCGAGCACCCCGAATCCGGATGGTTTCTTGCACCGGTTCCCGCCCTTTCCGTAAACCGTCTTCAGTCTAAACGGATTCCTCGGCGCGGTCGCCGTGCTGCGCAACCGGCCCCGCTGGAATCCTCGAGCCCTCCCCTCCGGAGGGGATACCAAAGGAGTCTTGCAGCTGCAGCAGGTCGACCCGGGGCCGACGGAGTTAACCTGGATTATTCATGACCCGCTGCTCAACCAAGGTATGATCGTCGGGCCATCGAGGAGTCGGGGATGCACAGGCCGGATCCGCTTCCCCTCGCGCACGCCTTCCGTCTCATCGCCTTCGACTGGGACGGCACGGCCGTCGCGACGCGAAATGAAGACGGCCGGATCGTGGCCGCGTCGATCGTGCGCCTTTTGGCTCTTGGGGTCCTGATCTGCGTCATCACGGGCACGAACCGGAGCCTCCTGGATCGTCAGCTCGTCGCCCACGTGCCGCCGCCGCTCCGGAAGAACCTGTACCTCTTCACCAATCGCGGTTCGGAGGTCTTCGGATTCGACACCGGGGGCGATCTGCGCCTTCTCTGGCATCGCAGCGCCTCGGCGCGCGAGGAGCAGCTCTTGACCGACATCGCCGAGGCCGCCCGCACCGAGATCCAGGGGCGCACGGGTCTGTCGGTCGACCTGATCCTCGGCCGCCTCAACCGCCGCAAGATCGACCTGATTCCCCTGGCCGAGTGGCGGGATCCCCCCAAGGCCAAGCTCCCTTTCCTCCGGGCGGCCGTCGAGACGCGGCTGCAGGAAGGTGGCCTACCCGGGGGGCTGGCCGAGGCCATCGACATCGCCGAGCGGATCGCACGGAATGCTGGGCTGGCCGATGCCCGCGTCACCAGCGACGCCAAGCACCTCGAGATCGGCCTTACCGACAAGGGCGACTCGGCAAGATGGATCTGGAAAGACCTCGCGGACCCCGGAGGCATCAAAGCGTCGGACGTGCTCTTCGTCGGGGACGAGTTCGCATTGACGCCGCTCCTGCCCGGATCCGACGCCCGGATGAAAACTCCCGAGACCGCCCGTGCGGTCTTCGTGTCCGTCGGCCCCGAACCCGCGGGAGTGCCGGCCTGGGTGATTCATCTACCCGGTGGACCCGAGCGTTTTGGGGATCTGCTCGCGTCACAAATCCAGGCGAGCCTGGCCGGCAACGGTGGTTTTGAACCGCCGACGCAAGAGTCCCTGTGGGTCCTGGTCGAGGAAGGCTTCCAGCGAGCCCGGGAGCACGAAGTGGAGTCCTTGCTGGCGGTATCCAACGGCCTGGTCGGGGTCAGGGGAAGCCTGGCCGAGGGGGGGGTCTATTCTTCACCCGCGACCCTGGTCGCCGGTGTGTTCATCAGGCCCGTGTTGTCTGCGACCGGAACCACGCTGGTGGTCGCTCCGGACTGGCTCAACCTCAAAGCCCGGGTCGGCGACCTGCCGCTGACGCTCGCGACCGGGGCCCAGCTGGAACACCGCCGCATCCTGGATCTGCGCGGTGGCGTCCTGTGGCGCATCTGGAGACACCGCGACGAGGCCGGCCAGACGACACGCGTCGTCGAGATGCGATTGGCCTCCCTGGCCGACCGGCACGTCCTGCTACAGGTCGTGACGTTCGTTCCGGAGAACTACTGCGGTACGCTCACCCTGGAGACCGCCCTGCCAGGGGCCGAGCCGATGGCCGGCGCGGCCGGGCCGGTCGGCGCCAGGATTCCCGTCGGCGGAAGCCAGGTCCTTGCCCTGGCCGCGCTCGCTCGCCTCTCGGACAGCGACGGTCGCGAGATTGCAGGTACGACCCGGGTATCGGACGGCAGATTCGCATGGCGGTGGGAGACCGAGGTCGAGATCGGCAAGGCGTACCGGCTCGAGCGTCTCGTCGCGATCTACGCCACCCGCCATGCCGCAGAGCCCATGAGCGCCGCCAGACAGCACCTCGCGGGCCTGTCCCACGCCGCCTCCCGGCTGGCAGCCGACCATCGGGTGGCGTGGGCAGATCGCTGGAAGACGGCGACCATCGAGGTGACGGGTTCCGAAGCGCTCACCCGGGCGTTGCGCTTCGGCGCCTACCACCTGATCGGCGCGGCAAACCCGGCCGACGGAGCGATCTCGATCGGAGCCCGCGGCCTCACGGGCGTAGGCTATCGAGGTCATGTCTTCTGGGACACCGAGGCCTTCATGCTGCCCTTCTTCGTGTCGACCCGGCCGGCAGCCGCCCGGGCGCTCCTGTCCTATCGTTTCGCCACCTTGGCGCGGGCCAAGGAGCGCGCCCGAGCCCGCGGCTACCGCGGGGCGCTGTTCGCCTGGGAGTCGACCGACACGGGCGACGACGCCACGCCGGCCTCGGTGACGACACCCGATGGCCAGGTCATCCAGATCGCGTCGGGCGAGCAGGAGCACCATGTCAGCGCGGCGATCGCCTACGGAGTCTGGTCATACTGGCAAGCGACGGCCGACGAAGCCTTCCTTTGCCAGGCCGGCGCCGAGCTCCTGATCGAGACCGCACGCTTCTGGGCCTCGCGCTGCCAGCTGGCGGCAGATGGACTCTTCCACATCCGGCATGTCCTCGGTCCTGACGAGTATCACGAAGACGTGGACGACAGCGCGTACACCAACGGGATGGCCCGGTGGAATCTCCAGCGTGGAGCCGAGGTCGTGCGGCTCGTGCAGGAGCGCTGGCCCGAAGCATGGCGGATCCTGGCGTCGAAGCTGAGCCTCACCCAGCAGGAGGCTGACCGATGGAAGGAGCTGGCCGACCGGATCTACACGGGGTTCTCGGTCGAGACCGGGCTTTACGAACAGTTCGACGGGTTCTTCGAACTCGAGGAGGTTCCTCGCCAGATCTACCGGGGAGCCGAGATCCCACCGGATGTGCTTCTGGGGCGCGAGCGGGTGATGGAGACGCAGATCGTGAAGCAAGCAGACGTCTTGATGCTCCTCTGGATGCTCCGCGACGAGGTTCAAGAAGGAGTGCTCGCGGCGAACTACCGTTACTACGAGTCGCGCTGCGCGCACGGCAGCTCGCTGTCGCCATCCATCCACGCGGCTCTGGCCGCCAGGCTAGGCGAACTCGAGCTCGCGGAGCGGTACCTGGTCCAGGCTGCCGAGGTAGACCTGACGAACAACATGGGCAGTGCCGCAGTCGGGGTTCACCTCGGCGCGGCAGGCGGTCTGTGGCAGGCGGCGGTTCTCGGTTTCGGGGGGATGCGATGCGGCACCGACGGCCTCGAGTTCGATCCGCGAATCCCGCCCAGCTGGGGCAAGCTCCGGTTCCGGGTCGAATGGCGTGGCCGCCTCGTCGAAGTCTCGGCAGGACCCGAAGAGGTCGAGATCCAGTCGCTGACGGGAGACGCCATGCAGATCGGGCTGCGCCCGGGGCCCAGCGTCCGGCTCGAACCCGGGAGCACCGCTTGCCTCCGGGCCGGTCCAGCGGGGGCGGATGCCCGGCCGGAGGGCGGCTCGTGAGATCCCGTTCCATCCTCGTGCCGCACGACGGCAGCGCCTTGGCTGCGGTCGCCCTGCCGGTCGCACGTACCATGGCCCG
>JAJYIO010000124.1 GCA_021790035.1 bacterium
CGATTGCGTCTATTACCGGCGCGACAACCTCGCGCCGCTGCTGATCCACTACCTGGAACACGAGACGGAAAGGGCTGCGATCGCGAAGTCGGGCCACGAACGCGTCCAGTCCAGCAGCTATACGGCTCATTTCTCTGGCATCCTGGGTCTTCTGCGCCACTTCTTGGCCAGAGGCGGCCGGGAGCGTCCCTTCACCGAGTTGACCCGGGCCGAGCAGCTGAGGCGGATTGCAAACCTGGCATTGCATTCGCGGGTGCGTGAGAGTTCGAGCTACCTGGTGGCGCTGATGCGCGAGGCCAGGCAGCTGGCCCCGGAATCCGGGGGGGTCGCAGCCGATCTGGCGACAGTGGTCGACCTGGCGCGCCTGCCGGAAAACGAAGCCGGGCGCGTCGCCGAGGTCCAGGGGCTGTTCGAGGAAGCCCTCCGGTGTTTGCCCGGCGATCCCTTCATCCTGTTGAATTACGGTGCCTTCTTGATGGAGCGCAAGGATCCCCGGTGCTTTGCCATTCTCGGGGACCTCTACGGCACCTCGGCCATTCCCGTGCCGAGACTCAACGCCCAGCCCGTCTATTCCATCTTGAATACCGAGGTCGACCGGATCTGTGCACGGCACGCGGGGGACCCGGATCTGCGAGCCCGGGAGCTGCGGGATCTGGTGCGGTGGCAGGCGGCAGCCTGGTTGGGCCAGAGCGCCACGGAAGACGCTCGGCGCAAGCTCTGGCTGACCCGGGCCGTCGCGCTCCGCCCGGACCTCGGTGTCACCCGTATCCTGCTGGGCCAGACCCTGATGCGGTTCGAGGACTTCGACCAGGCCATCGTCCACTTTCGCGCCGCCCTGGCAGACAACCCCTTTGACGTGGACGCCAACCAGGGATTGGTCCAGGCCCTCGAGGCGATGGGCGATCTCCGCGAGGCCAGAGAGCAAGCCGGCCTGGTGGCCCGGCTTCGATCCGCGCTGACCGAGCCCGAGCCCCCGGGTGCCGGACGCAGGAAAGATCGTCCCCTCGAGATCTCGGGGCTGCGCGAGAACAATTTCTGGCTGGCTGTGGACGCGGGGGACGAAAGCCCCTGGCAGGCGTCCCTGGCTTCCTTCCTGCGGAGCTTCTCGGCCACCGACGACGTGGCGCTGGTCATCGGCAGCTCGAGTATGGAACCGGCTGCCGTCGCAGACCTCGTCGCAGGCCAGATAGAGGGTCTCGGCCTCGATCCCGCTGCCGTTCCCGACCTCTTGATCCTGGATCAGCCCCTGACGCCCGACCTGGAAGGCGACCTCGCCTCTCGCTTTGCCGAGTGGGAGCCGCGGCCGAGGTAACGGCCTCGATGCCGATGGGGCGCGTTGCGGGCCCAGGCCCTGGAACGGTCCGGGCAAACGCTCGGGCGCCCGGATGGAAGGATCCCCTCGGGCAACACCCTGCGTGTACAGGCGCGGCCATAGGCGGCGAGCCAGGTTAGCCCGAGCTTGGCGGCGTCTCGAGGGCGTCGATCCTGATGCCCACCCTCGCGATGTGGTCGAGCAGCGGCGGATACGCGATGGCCGCCAGCGCCTTGACGTCAAAACGGTAGGGCAGCGGCAGCTCCTCCAGCTCTCGGGCGATGGCCTCGGCCCGCAACGGATCGTCGATCCCTGCGAGGGCCAGATCGATGTCCGACGCCGTAGCCGCCGTGCCCTTGGCCCGGGAGCCGAAGAGGACAGCCCCGGTGATGTCTGGATGCCGGGCCAGCACCGAGCGGATGAGGGCCAGCTCCCGCGGGCTCAGTCCGGTCCGGTTCACGACCCTGTCCTTCGCTCCCGGAGCCAGGCGTGCAGCTCTTCGATGGCGGGCCGATATCGGTCGCGGATGGCCACGACCGCCTGTTCTAAACCCGCTCCATCGTAGGTGTGGGAAAGGAGGTTGCGATGGTCGAGCATATCGATCCAGACCTGGCCGTCGCCGAGGATGCGGGCGGCAAAGGCTTCCTTGAGGACGTTACGGGGGGTCAGGGGCGTGATGATGCGGCCTTCGAACTCCAGGTAATCCTTGAGGGTCTTCCAGCCGAGCTCCAGCACGAACTCGAAGCGCTGGATGGTCCCCTCGCGCTCGAGGGCCGAAAGCGTCTCGACACCGCGCTCGAGTGGCTCCCGGAGCAAGACGACGGCCCGATCGAAGTTGTCGAAGCGCTGCATCCAGCGAATGTCGAGGTTCATGCCGGTCTCCTGTGGAACCAGTATCCGTTCGCCTTCACCTTTCCACAATCCCGCCCACCTCGACCGATCGCTCCTCGCCCCGCCCCCTCGCCGAGCCCGAGGCCGGTTTACGCCCCTGATTCCGGAGGATCTGACCTGGGGCGGCGCCGGGCCTCGGCCTCGGCGGATGCCAGCAGGCCCGAGATCCAGGCCGAGCCGGTATCTGCGGCCATCTGTGCCTCATGCTCGGCCTCTTCGGCCTCGTCCTCGAGACGGCGTCGTTCCCGCTTGAGGTAGCCCTGCACCGCGAGCTCGTTGAGCCAGATGGCTTCCTTGCGGTTCTCGTCGAGCTGCCAGCGCTCTCGGCTTTTCTCCTTGTGCTTCTCGAGGATCTTGACGTCGCGCGTCGCGAGCTTGACGGTCTTCTCGAGCTCGACGATCCGATCTTCGGCTGCTTTGACCCTCTTCTCCTGCTCGGCGATCTTCTTCTCGAGGGCTGCAGAGTACTCGTTGCCCATCTGGACGTTGGCGGTCTGGCCGCTGGCCAGCGAGTTGCCCACGGCCTTTTGAGATGCCGACAGGCGTGTCTGCAGTTCGTCGAGGAGATCGCGTTCGTGGTCGCGTTCCCGCTCGGCCGCCGCGAGTTCGCGCTTGGTGCGGTCCTCCTTGAGGACGCGCACGTCGAGAACCTTGCCCAGGCGGTAGCGGAACTTGTCTGGCAATTCCTAGACCCTTTCCCGTTTGCAGCGGTCCGTCGGCCCGGTCGCTGCGCCATGAGGCACCCGTGGTCTCATCCCCGCGGCGAGCGGCCGGAGTCCCTGGAAGACTTATTCCCTCCCCGAGCGACCGAGCAGCTTGCCCAGCAAGGTTGCCCAGAAACCCGCGCGTTTCTTGCGAAACCGCTGCGTGCCCTTGAGGGATGCGGCCTTGGCCGACCTGGCCTTCCCGCGCTTGCCCTTTTTCTTCTTGTCCTTGCCCTTTCCCTTGGTCTTGCCTGACGTGGCTTCCTGGCCGGCCTGCTCGGCATTCACGCCGACGACCTTCTGGTAGAGCTTCTTGGCCACCGGATCGGCCGGGGCCAGCCGCAGGGCGGCCTCGAGTTCGGCCTTGGCGTAGCTGTGCCAGCCTCGCTTGTCGTACAGCGCTCCCAGCAGCGTGTGGTACTGGGCGACGTTGGGGCAGAGCTCGGCGGCTTCCTTCACGGCCTCGATCGCGTGCTGCAGATCGCCTTCGGTCTGGAGCTGCAGGGCCTCGCGGTACTTGCGATCGCCAACTTCCCGCTTGTACCCGGTCTCCTCGACCGGGGCGTCGACGACCTCGATGCCCTCGTCGAGGCCGCGCTGGCGTTGCATCTTGCGCTCGAAGTCGTACTCGGACCGCGCGGTCTGATCCTTGAGCACATTGTAGGCGTTGGAGACCTTGGCAAAGCGCTCCTGGGCTGCTCGCTGCGCCTCCGGGTCCCCGACGAAGCGGTCGGGGTGGAGCTCCTTGGCCAGCCGCTTGTAGCTGCGACGGATATCGTCGTCGGCGGCATCGTCGGAGACTCCGAGGATGGCGTAGAGGTCGTCGGTTGCGGTGCTGCTCACTTGGCCTGGATGCAATCGAAGCGGGTAACTTGCTCTCTTATTCCCGGCCTTGCCCGCCTGCAACAATCCGCCGGGCCAGGTCGGCGCACAAGCGTGGTGGGCCAGGGGCCTACCGGAGCAAGCTCGTCGCGGTGTCGATGCGCGTGAGGTAATCGCTCGAGAACAGGATCTCGCGGTAGTTTTCGTCGATCTCGCGGGTCTCGACCGCGGACTCGAGGCAGGAAATGACCGTACGGGTCACGGGATGGATCGTGAGGGAGGGGGAGTCCTCCGGACGCAGGCGAATGGCTTGCTCCCAGTAGGTCCTGGCGGCGTCGTAGTAGTCGATGCCGTCGCGATCGGCCAGTGCCACGCAGACGTGGCCGGCCAGCTCGAACGTCACGCCCAGGCTCCAGAGATCCTGGTTGTCGCTGGTCCGCACGGAGTCGACACCCCGCAGGGACTCCTCGACGAAGATGAGCGCTCTCCGGATCACCGTCGCGGCCGTGCGGGGGCGACGGGAGCGGGTGTACAGGGCTCCGGCGCGCAAGAGGACGTATATCGCCGCGTGAAACGCTCCGAAGCCGGAACGAGCAGGGTTGATCACGGCCTCGGCGGGTGTCTCGAGGCCCAGTCGCTCCTGCGCCACGACCTCGAGGCACCGGGCAGCCTGATAGTGCTGGCCCGCGTCGCAGAGATGCCCGACCACGCGTGCGACGTCCTCGTCCGAGAGCTTGGCGACGTTCAAGATCGCGTGGTGGAGGAGGAGCGGATCGGAGAGATCGAGATCCCTGGAATCTGGATCTGGAAGCCAGAGATCTCCGCGGTCGTCGCCCATCGATCGGAACGTCCTCTCTGTCGGCCTGCAGTGAGCGCCCTCGGGCAGGCGCAATCGCATGCATTCTACCCAGGTTGCCCAGATGCCTTGCCGGGCGCTAGAATGCGCCGTGCCGAAGATCCACCGGCTCTCGGACCAGCTGGCCAACCAGATCGCCGCCGGCGAGGTCATCGAACGACCCGGCTCGGCAGCCAAGGAGCTGGTCGAGAACGCCCTCGATGCTGGCGCCACGCGGATCGACGTCGCCATCTCGGATGGCGGGCGCTCGCTGCGCGTGACCGACGACGGCGAGGGCATGGGGCCCGATGACGCCCTGCTGGCCTTCGATCGCTTTGCCACCAGCAAGGTGAGCCAGATCGACGATCTCTTTTCGCTGCGGACGATGGGATTCCGCGGCGAGGCCCTGGCTTCGATCGCCGCGGTCGCACGGGTGGAGCTCCGCACGCGCCGCCGATCGGATGATGCCGGGACGCTGATCCGGATCGAGGGCGGAGAGATCGTGGCCAACCGGCCCTGCGGCACCGCCGAGGGCACGACGCTGGCCATCCAGGACCTCTTCTTCAATACGCCGGCTCGCCTCAAGTTCATGAAGTCTCCTGCGACCGAGGCCGCTCACGTCGTCGAGGCGGTGACGGCCCTGGCCCTCGCTCATCCCGAGGTCGCGATGAGGGTCACCAGCGGGAACCGGGTCGTCCTCGACACCTCCGGGGCGCGCGATCTGGCGGAGGCGGCAGCCCTCGTTCTGGGCGCCGAGATCGGCCCGGCGCTCCTGCGATGCCAGGCCGATGGCGAGGCCGGGCACGTCCTGGGCCTCATCGCCCCGCCCGAGCTGATCCGGGGGGACCGCGCCAAGCAGTGGCTGTTCGTCAATGGCCGGCCGGTTCGTAACCCGGCCCTGGCCAGAGCCGTCGATGAGGCCTTCTCGGGGCACATCCCGGCCTCGCGCCATCCGATCTACGCCATCGCGGTCTCGGTCGATCCCGAGGCGGTGGACTTCAACGTGCACCCGACGAAGAAAGAGATCCGCCTGCGCGATGGTGCGACGCTGTATGCGCTGGTCCGCGACGCCGTGAGCCGGGGCTTGCGCCAGAGCCCCCCGGTTGATCTCGGACCCGTGCCGCGCTGGCGTGGTGAGATGAGGGCGTCCGATCCGCCGGACGTCGTCGAGCGCCGTGCCGTCAACCCGGTTCCCGGGGGGGCGGATGAATTCACGCGCGGGAGATCCCTCGAACTTCGAACGGTGGGCGCGCAGCAGGCGCTCGATCTCTACCGGCCGGCACCGGGAGATGCGGTGGCCGCACTGGGAGAGGCGGTGGTCGCGTACGACCCGGGTTCGCCGGTGACCACCGCCGAGGGCCGGGATTTCCCCTGGGACGCGTTGACCGTCCTGGGCCAGCTGCACGACACCTACCTGGTGCTCGAGCACCCCGACGGCCTGCTCCTGGTCGACCAGCACAACTCGCATGAGCGCTTCCTTTACGAGCAGCTCGGCTCGGCTCGAGTGGCTTCCCAGGAGCTGTTGATCCCCAGGATCGTCGACCTGCCCGCCGAATCAGCGGATACCCTCGAAGCGCATCTGGGGGCACTGGCCGACCTGGGCTTTGCCCTCGAGCGGCTCGGTGAGGGGTGCTGGCAGTTACGAGCCGCGCCCGCGGTGCTCGCATCCGAGGAAGCCGAGCGCACGCTGTTGGCTCTGCTGGCCGAGGCTGCCGACGGGGGGCTCGCCGCTAGCCGGCAACTGTCGGACCGCTGGCGGGTGACGCTGGCCTGCCATTCTGCGACCAAGGCGGGCGATCGCCTGGCGCCTGCGGCGATCGCCCGCCTCATCGCCCAGTGGCGCACCTGCGAGCAGCCTTTCACCTGTCCCCACGGTCGTCCCACGTCCATCATGATCCCGATGGGTGAGTTGCACCGCCGGTGCATGAGGGGAATGCAGACCCGGTAAGGCCTCCGGAACCCGAGGCCTGGTGTCGTCTCGCATTTGCATTCCCTGGCCGGGCACAATCTCCCCCCGCGTCGCCCTGCGTCGCGGACCCCCTGCCGGGCGGGCCACTGGGGGCGGATCTGCGGCGACGGCCGTCGCTTCTATAACCTTCCGGGAGGGCGTTGCCCCGCCCCCCGTGGCCTCCTAGAGTTGGACCGCCTGATCGAGGTTCTTGCCATCGCCGTGGGGAGCCCGACCTGAGGACAGCCGAGGTCGGGGGGAGAGGAGGTTCGGATGAAGCGCCTTGGGTCAGTCCTTGTCGGCGTAGGGTGCCTGGCCGGCCTGGTTGGCTGCGGGCAGGCCGCACCGACGATTCCGATCAAGATGCAGCAATGCTGCGCCGCGCCCGCCGCGGCTGTTGCCGTGCCACAGCCGGTGGCCGTTCCGGTTCCCGTGGTTCAGCGGGTAGGGGTTCCCATCCCGCAGCCGGTGCCGGTGATCCAGCGGGTGGGCGTGCCCATCCCGCAGGCGGTGCCGGTGATCCAGCAGGTCGGCGTCCCGGTTCCGCAGCCGGTGCCGGTGATCCAGCGGGTGGGGATTCCCATCCCGCAGGCGGTGCCGGTGCCAGAGGCGGTTCCGGTGCCACAGGCGGTGCCGGTGATCCAGCGGG
>JAJYIO010000125.1 GCA_021790035.1 bacterium
TCGAGCCCGCTTACCTCCACCACGCCACCCCGGGGGTATAGCTCAGTTGGTAGAGCGCTAGAATCGCACTCTAGAGGCCAGGGGTTCGAATCCCCTTACCTCCACCTCGCTAGACTTGCGCCAGGAGATGATCCTGGCGCTTCTGCATGGACGGTTGACTTTCAGGATCGCGGTCTGGGTACCAGCTCGGGTACCAGTCGCCCCGATGTCCTTGAACCTCATGATCGATCAGGAAACAGCAAGATTTCTCGGCACCGCGGGCATCGCCCTGGCAGGGTGGTTTGCCGCCTACCAGTTCAATGCGATCAGGGATCGCCAGAACAAGAGGCGGGAGCTTCGGATTCAGTACCTGCTCGAGGCCTACCGAAGGATCGAATCTTGCGCGAACAAGCCCGATGCTGGGCGCCAGGAGCAGGAGAACTTCGAGTCCGCGGTTGCGGACATCCAACTTCTGGGCACCCGAGACCAGATCCTGAAACTCCACCAGTTCTTGCAGAAGCACAACGCTGAGGGCGCCTCGGTGAACATGGTCCTCGAGATCATCCGCGCCGACCTGAGGAAAGAAATGGGGCTTCGGGGACCCATTCCCCCGATAGAGATCTTCAGGTTCAGCGTCAGGAAGTGAAGGCGGATCGGCCTCCTCTTGAGAAAGAGCCCCTGCACGTGCCCGATGCAGGGGCTCTTTGGATGCTCGACGCCTGTTTGTACCTCGGCCGATCGTCAGGCGCCTTCCTGGGCATCCTGGCGGGGCACTGGTGCGACCGGCGGGTGAGCCAGCCGCACCGAACCTCCCGCTGGCTTACCGGCCTCCCAGCGCGGCCAGTCTTGAGGCGTGGATCCACTGCGCCGGCCAGGCCTCGGGCCAGCGCAGCTCCGGCTCCCGGCCCGTCCGTTTGGACCAGATGTTCAGGCCAGCGGGAGCCGGATCGGCCATGTAGCCCACGGCCAGCTTGGCGTGCCAATCCCGCTTGTTGTCGTGCACCTCGAGGGCTCGGGTCGACAGGATCGACATGGACGGAGCGTCGCTCTCCCCGAGGCGCAGGAACGCACGGCCCCGCGGCGTCTTGCTGTCGCTGTCCTCGTCGGCGAGGTCTGACGCGGCCAGAGTCGCCACGGCGTTGCCGCCAGGCCCATTCAGGCGCACGGCAGGCACGCCCTCGCTGTCCAGCGTCAGCGCCAGCCGAGCCGTGCCATTGCCGTCGAACCACCGGGTACCGCTGGCGGTCAGCTCGGCCCGGGTGTTGCCTTCGGCGTCGAGGATCCGAATCTCGGCAGCGTCGGAGTCGTCGGGGTTATTCTCGCAACAGGAGTCGATCACGACGCGATCCCGGCCGCGCCCGTCGACCAGCACGACCTTGCGAGCCCGCAGCTCGTTGGCCTGGTGCACCTCGATCGCCTGCCTGCGGTCGCCGGCCAGGCCGCCAGACGGCAGGACGGTGGCCAGCCGCTTGACCAGGAAATCGGCCAGCGCGCCTGGATCCTGCTCGATCGCCAGGCGGATGAGGGTCGACAGCGCCGCATCGCAGCCGGCCGGGCTGTGCTCCGTGTCGTTGCAGGCGCCGTGGGCTTCGGGTCTCATGGTCATCAGGTTCCGTGCCTTTCGTGTCTTAGGTGCGGGATTCAGGCCCGGGGCGGTGGTCTCAACACCGATCCGGGCCGCTCCTTGGCCGGCTGCACCGTTCCGGCGGGAGCAAGGTGGGTCAGGTCACCAGCCGCGGTCGTCGCTCGCCAGCGAGCCGATCGAGCCGGTGTTGTCGGCGATCTTCTCGAGCGCCCGGACGGCGCGCTCGGCCAGGGCCATCAGCGCCGGGCTGAGGGCGATCGTGGGCGTCGCCTCGTCGGTCGAGGCCTCGGTGGGCTTGGTCATCGGTCGTCTCCTCCTTGGTCGTGTCGGCCGTCGTCGCGGCCCAGCCGCTCGGCCTCCTCGAGCGCGACGATTCCGGCGGCCAGCACGCGGGCGAGCGCGTCACGTGGATCGTCGTCGAGGCCTCGAGCGATGGCGCGATCGGCCAGCGCACCTGGAAGCGGGTGGAGGCCCCAGCGGGCGGTCGGCAGCGGCGCCTTGGCCGCGGCCTCGATCCGGTCGAGCAGCTCGCGGGCGGTGTCGCGCGTTGGCGCTTCGGCGGTGGGCGTGCCGGGCGCGGCGCGCAGGGCCTCGAGGGCCTCCACGAGGACCTGCGATCGTGCACGAGGTCCACGCGCTTGGGCGCGCTCATCAAGCCATGCGGCCAAGTCGGGCGGAAGCCAAAAAGTCACCGGCTTTCCACGCTCTGCGCCTTTAGGCGGTCGTCCTGCGCCCTCCCGCTTGCCTCCTCTAGGCGTCACGGTCTACCTCCTCAATTCCAAGAAAGCCGAGCGCACGCTCGGCCACATCAGCGGCCCAGGCGCCCGCAACCGCAAGCGCAACCTCCCTGGGCAGCTCGGCGGCGAACGCCTGGGCCGATACAAGATCCCTTCGCCGCTCTCGAATCCCGGCGAAGGCGGCGCGGACGGCCGCAGCGTGCCTGGCGTACAGCCTCGCCGTGCGGTCGAGGTCGGCCAGGGCCTCATCAACTACCGAACGGCCGAGGACCACGGTGGCCTCGGCTCGGTCGCGCTCGTCAGGTGTCGCCGGCCAGGTCATCGACCGGCCGCCTGCAGGATGTTCCGCACGGTCGACGGCGCCCAGCGCCCGCCGCGCTTCGTGGCCACGCCCTCGGCGTTCAGGGTGTCGGCAATCGCCTGGAGGGTCGCACCGGCGGCGCGCATCTCGGCCACCCGGGCGGCGATGGCGGCCTCTGCCTCGTTGACCACGAGCCGGCCGTCGCGCATCTCGAACCCGAAGGCCTCGCGGCCGACGTGGCCGCCTTGGCGCTTGATCTCGGCCAGCGCGGTGGCCGTGCGCTCGCCGATAACCTCGCGCTCCCACTGGCTCACGCTGGCCAGCACGTTCAGGACCAGTCGGCCGCCAGCGCTCTTGGTGTCGATCTGGTCGTCAACGGCCATCAGGCGGAAGCCAGCCTTCTCGCCGAAGTAGCGATCGATCAACGTGCCGAGGTCTTTCACGGAGCGGGTCAGGCGGTCGAGCTTGGCAACCAGGATCCCCTCGGCCTCGCCTGCCTCGATCCGGGCGAGCGCCGCCTGCAGTCCGGGGCGGTCGAGCGACTTGGCGCTCGCGCCGGCATCGGCCACCACGTCCATCAGCTCGACACCGTACAGCTCGGCGTAGGCCCGGAGCTTGCGCTCCTGGGCGGCAAGGCTGACTCCTTCGGAAGCCTGCTCTTGCGTCGAGACCCGGATGTAGCCGATTGCCTTCATCTTGAGCGCCTTTCTTGAAACTCTATGAGTCTATCTTATGGCTCTGGCCATTGATTGTCAATGAGATTTTTCATTAAGGGGTCGCTTCGTGTATCCAGCTCCGGCAGGATGGCCTTGTTTTTTGACGCTACGTCGTCTCGTGGTCATTCCCGGCGAAGCTATGATCCTGGTCGAGGACCAAGCGAACCATGAAGGCTTCTGAATCCCTGCCCAGGTCGAGGCGTTGGAAGCGGCGCGGGTGGAAGATTTTCGGCTATTCAGCCGTCATGGGCGCAGGGACCGCCCTCTTTGTGCTGTCGCCCGCGCCGTTGGTGACTCCGCTGATCTTTGGCCTCCCGCTGGCTATCCCTTTCTGGCTCGCCGGGGCGATCATGGGAGTCGTCGAACGCCACCAGGCCAGCCGGCTCGCAGCCGAAATCGCCCGTGAGGTCGAACAGCGCGAGGCGAGCCGGCGCTGCATGGGCCCTTCCTGCCGGGATGCGGCCACGCACCGCAGCGCCGACGGTCCCTGGATCTGGTGCGAGGCCCACGCGGGGCCCCAAGACGTCAGACTCTCCATCCCCGTCGACCGCTCCGGGCCGTTCGGCGGTAGGATGCCCTCATGAGCGACCGTCCCGGCTTCTACCGCGGCCTTCCCTGCTTCTTCTGGGTCGATGAGGTCAAGGATCACCGCCGCGCCGGCCGCCTGGCCGAGGCGGAGGAGATCTTGGTCGGCGTGATCCCACCGCTCGAGGCCGAGTCGCGCCAGCGCGGGGCCTGCATCCCGACGTGGCCATACGAGATCCTCGCCCAGATCCTTCGCAAGCAGGGCCGCGTCGACGACGAGCGGCGCCTCCTCGAGCGGTTCGTCGCGCAGCGCCTCGGGACCGACAGCAGGACGATCGCCCTGGTCGACCGGCTCCAGGTGATGGTCGAGGCGGGCCAGCGGGCCGAGGTCGGCAGGCTCTAGCCGGCGGTTGGAACCTATCGCCTCGCGTCGAACCTTCGGTCCTTGATCCGCGGCTCCTTCCAGGCTCGCGGAACGCGGATCCTTGGCTCGTCGTGGGTATGCTCTGGTGTCGTGCAGCGGTAGCCAGGCGGGTCCGGCCAGCAACAGAGCCCACCGCCAGGCCGATGCGGCCAGGCGTAGGCCGCGCACTCGCAGGGAATGTACTTCGCCCCTTGCAGGTAGTTGCGGAACCGGCGTTGGACCTTGAACCGCGTCCGGTAGGCATGGGGGGCGCAACGAGGCGGGAAGGATCCCCAGATCGCCCAGCCGGCGCAGGGCTGCCCGTCCTGGCGGATGGCCTGGCATCGCCGCAGCGCCTTTGCTTTTGCCGAGTATGCCATCGCTCACCTCACAGCAGAATTCCGCCCACGGATCCCGCGCTGTGTATTGATTGTCCGCTTCGAGCCTAGCCGAATTGTGCCTCGAATCCAAGCCCCAGGCCGTGGACGCGGCGTCTTGTGCTCATGCATGCCCGCCTTCGACGATCCGCCGCAGATCCCTGGCGTCAATCAGCGCGGGCCGATAGCGAGGATGGCACGGGCGTGCAAGGTCCCGCAGCAGGGCATCGACGCAGCGACGCGGATCGGTAACTCGGACGGCCGTCGTGCCCAGCGGCCTGAGGTTGAAGCCCGCTGGCGGCAACAGCGAGAGATCGAGCGCCTCGAGCCAGGCCACCAGGTCGGCGGCATCATCGGGCTGAGCCAGTGGGGGGCCGAACGGATGTGACCCCCCCGCCACCCGCGCGTTGGTCGCCACGGGGCCGATCTTGGTCGCCTCGGCCGGACGCAAATCCTGCGGCTCGGGGTCGACGGTGCCAACGCGCGCCTCGGCCGCCAGGTGGGAGACGATTTCCGCCTTGTGGGTGCGGATTGCATCGCGGTCAGCCTCCGCCAGTAGGCCAGCGGGATCCGCGTACACCGTTCCTGCCTCGACCTCGAGTCGAATGCCTCGCTCGGCGAGCGTCGAAATTAGCGCCACGACGGCCTGCATCAGGCGATCGCCTCCCGGGTAGAGGATCGTCCGGTGGCCGGGGCGGCCTGGCGTTGTGATGGGTCAGGTGATGGGTCGGATCCTGGTCCAAACGCCCTGGCCACGCCATCTGGGCAAGAGTGACGGGTCGCGGCAAAAAAGTCTTCCCCATGCGCGGACGCGGACGTCCGCGTCCGCGCATGATCACGATATTCTGAAGACCCATCAGTACCGTCAGTCCCGTCACTACCGCCCATCCTAGCCGTCATCGACCCGTCAGCTTCCGTCTTGGCGCGGATCTGCGCCAAGAGCCCATCCCTTACAAGCCCGTATTCCGCGCTTGAGGGCCGGAAGGCCAGGCCTGTGAAGTGGGATCCTCCGCCGTCCCGTCCACGAGCGACCCCTGCCAGGTGAAGCTGGCTCAGGCAGAGATCGAGCAGCAATCCCGAGAAGCGTTTGCTAGCCTGCGCCCTGTGGTTGTTCCTGGCGCAGAAGCCGCAGTATGAGGCATACAGCCACTCGCGCTCGTTCTTGAAGAGGTCGTCGCCGTCGTAGCGGTTCGTGAGGCGCTCGGCCACGCCCACATAGAGCTTGCCACCGGGGTCGGTGATTAGGAACCGCTCGGCCCAGTCCGCGAGGGGATTTATCTCCTGGAGGACTTCGATCCTGGGTTCGATGAGGTTCGGCGCGAACTGCTCGGGATTCCGAATGCATGCCTCGACTTCCCCGTCGGGGACCGCCAGGACCGCGTTGAGGAGGCCGGGCAGGTACTTGCCCATCTCTCGGTTCAGGTCTGCCATCATCGCCGTCGGAGCCGTGCGGGGAAACGAGACGGTAAACCGTCGCCGTGCAAGCCCTGACGTCTGATCGGCCGCCCGAAAGGGCTCGTTCGACGCCAGCATCACCAGGGCGCGGGGCAGGAAGCCGTTGCCGGCCTGCTGGTGCTTTCTCTCATTGCGCAGCCGGTCTCCGCCCGTGAGGGCCTTCAAGACCGCCACCTCGCCCCCATACCGCTCGGAGTCCGTGATGAGCACGAGCCGCTTGCCCTTGATGTTGAACGGCTCGAACTTGTCCGTTTCCAGGGTCTTGAGGTCGGTGATGTGGGTGTTCTCGTCGCCGACCAGAGCCTGGGCCAGGCGCTGATACGTGCCCTTACCTGATCCTCCTGGGCCGATGGTCTCGATGAAGCGCTGCAGGTCGACGCGGCCTCGAACGACGGCCGCCAGCCAAACCAGCAGAAGGTGGGCTCGACTGGGATCGTCCTCCATCGCCCAAAGTAGGAAGTCGAGGATCGGCTTTGGTGTCTGGGCGGTCGGATCGTAGGGGTATGGGAGCGCCCAGGTGACGAGGTTATCGGGGGAGTGCGGAAGTAGGTCGAGGGTATCGAGCCGCAGGACCCCGTTCTCGACAGGCAAGAGGCCTGGAGCGCTGTCCCACTCGGTGCGAGACAAGTCCGCACGGAGGATCTTCGTGACGCCATCCAGAACGCTTGCCGCGTAGCCCCCCGGGATGAGGCGATCGAGCTCCAGGCGAATGATCGCCTGGAGCGTCGTCGGGTTGATAGCGCTCCAGATCCCCGGTCGCATCTGGCCGTAAGCCCGCCAGGTAAAGGAGCTCTCGTCGTAGGCCAGCCGGCTCCTGTACTCGACCGCGAGCGTCGCCGCAAGGATCGAGTGGGGGAGCTTGGAGCTACCGGTCCCGGCTTGCTGTGGCTGTTTCTTGTTTCGCCAGCCGGGCTCAAGGCGATCGCGGAGGTCGTGCCAGCCCCATGTGCAGCTCTCGTGCCGGCAGCTCGCGCCGATCGCTCCCGAGGCCTGGCGCGTGATGCAGGCGCCGCGCTTGTGCTCCACGTTAAAAGGGCAGTCGAACTCCCACTTCCGGCCACCGCTGCCC
>JAJYIO010000126.1 GCA_021790035.1 bacterium
TCGGGGCGAATCGACCGGTCGGCGGAGCGCCTCGCCGGCTTGGCGGCAAACGTTCCGCCCGTGAGTTCAAACTGCGGCCTGGGTTCCGCGACCAGATCCAGGATGTGCGAGAGAAAGAGATTGCCGTCCATCCGCCCTCGAAGCGGCCCGACGAGCGGAGCGTCCAGGCACTCGGCGAGAACGGGCAAGATCCCGTCGCGGCCGTGACGATCGCGGAGCAGCCTCCCGCTGGTGGTCATCCGGGCCAGCTTGTCCAGGACCGCGGCCTTGTGACCGGCGGGAGCTTCGAGCCGGCGGTCCATCGCCTCGTAGACCGCCAGGAGGTCGCCTTGCCGGGGCTCTGCCATGGCGAGAACGGCCTCGCGCTGCGCGGGCGTCAGGCGGGCCAGGAGCTCCTCGAGCGTCATCGGGCCCCTGTCGGCGTAGCGAGCCAGAACCTGGCGTCCGCTCATCCCGCGGCGGGAATCCCGATCGAGGCGTAGCCGCTTTTCCTTCTTCGGACGGGCAGGCGGGGACGGTGTCTCTCCGGCCAGCGCCTTGAAGAGCCGACCCAGCGGGGAGCCGTCGCCGCCGACCTTCCGGGTCACGGCCCTAGACCGACTTTCGGTTGACGTGGACCCGTGCGCGTACGCCAGAACCCGCAGCCCAGGCGTACTGTCCTATGTTTGGCGAAAAAGCGCGGACGTAAGCCGAGGTCAGGTCAACCCGAACCCGGTCTGGCGGAAGGGCGAAAGAGCACAGCAAGCGTTCCAGAAACGCTCCTCGGCCGGTCTGGCTCACGCTGCCGGACTCGTGGGCACCCGGGCCGCGATCTCGGCCAGCTTGGCTGCCGAGCTGGTGGCATCCGGGCCAAGGTAAGCGGCCTGGCGTCGCACGCGCACGAGCCGAGTCGACGGCGCGCCGCAATCCGGGCAGTCTCCGGCAAAGGTACCGCTGACGCGGCAATCCGGGCAATGGTCGAGCGGGAACGACAGGCCGCCGTGGCCGATCCCGGAGGCCAACATTGAGCGCAACAATCGCTCTACAGAGGCGGGCTCCGGCAAGCTCGCGAACTCCACCACCGACAGGTGTCCGCCATCGCAGAGCTCCTGGTACGGGGCCTCGATGGCGAAAAGCCGAGCAGCGTCGATCGCAAAATCGGCCGGCAGGCTGAACGACGACGCGTACCAGGCCTTGTCGGTCACATGTGGGACCTCGCCAAACTCCCGGCGATCGAGGGCGACGAAGCGGCCGACCGGGGCATCGGAGTGTGCGCCATAAAGCACGAAATTGCGGTCGTGGTCCGTCGAGAGGCGGTCGACGAAGTCCCGCATCTGCCCGACGATCGCCAACCCGCGCTCCTGGGCGATGGCAGACTGCCCGTGGTGCTCGCCCGTCAGGAGGATGAGGGCCTCCGCCAGACCGACGAAGGACAGCGCGAGGGTCCCGTGGCGAAGGGCCGGGTCGATGGCGTCGTCGGGTGCCAGGTCGGCCGAGCCCGCGTACAGCCCCTGGCCCATCAAGAAGGGAAAGTCTCGCACCCGCAGGCGCCCGAGAACGTCTGCACGATGGAGGAGCTGCCGGCCGGCGATCGCCAGCGTGGTGTCGAGCAAATGACCGAATGAAAGATTGCCCCGTCGGGCCTTGAGGACCAGGCGAGGCAGGTTGATCGAGACGGTCGCGATGTTGCCGCGACCCGCATCGAGCGGAGCGCCGTGGCGATCGGCCGGTACCCGGGCGCAGCCAGACAAGTACGTGAGGTCGGATCCCGGCCGGGCATTGAAAGGGGCGTCGAGGAATGCGAAGTTTGGCATGAGCCGCCGGGCGGCGACCTCGATCGCGAGCTGGAACAGATCGTAGTTGGGATCGCCCGGATCAAGGTTGACCCCACGCTTGACCTTGAAGGTCAAGTTGGGATAAATGGCCGGCTCCCCGCGCCCCAGGCCATTGACGAACGCCCGCAGGACCGCGCTCGTGACCATGCGGCCCGTAGGCGAGGTGTCGAGCCCGAGGCCGACGGAGGAATAAGGCACCTGTCCGCCGGCTCGCGAGTGGAGCGTGTTGAGGTCGTAGATGAAGCCCTCGGTCGCCTGGAACAGCTCGGCCTCGCTCACCTTGGGGCCGAGCACCGAGGCGAGGTCTCGATCGAACGCGCTGAACGACTGGCCCCCGAAGCACTCGTTCTGGGCCTGCTGCAGGGCCAGCGCGGCCAGGCCCAGAGCCGAGCCGGGGCGCTTGGCCGAGCGGACCGATCCATACTCGGTGGCAAAGCCACCGGAGAGCAGGCGAGCCAGCGGGATCTGGAACGAGTTGAACGTCTTGGCATATTGCTCGATGTCGTGGATGTGCAGGTCGCCCCGGATGTGCGCGTCGGCAGCCTCCTCGGGGATCAGGCGCTTGAGGTAGTACTCACGGCTGGCGGCGGCGCCGACCTGCAGCATCTTGAGGGCCGGTCCCGACGAGGTGGGGTGCCGGCGTGTCTGGATGCCTTCTCCGTCTTCCTCCTCGCGAAGGATCTCGTCCACCGCGTCCAGCAGCTCGCTCTTGGCCTCGCGGATGCGGTTGCGCCGGGCCCGATAGAGGATGTAGGAGCGAGCGATGCGGGGATGGCCGGCGGCGATCAGGGAGCGCTCGATGGCGTCCTGGACCATCTCGACCGACGGCACGGAAGGCTCGGCCGGTGCATCTTCCCCGACGCGGGCGCAGACATCCTCGGTCAGCTCGCGGGTCAGACGATCGTCGGCCTGCTGGACCGAGCGCACGGCGCGGGCGATCGCAGCCTCGATCTTGTCTGGCTCGAAGGGTACCACCCGCCCGTCTCGCTTGCGAATCTGCTCGATGAGCGTCTTGGCCATGAGTCGGCAAGCTCCGTGGATGCGGGGTGGGCCGTGCAGAACGGGGACGGGGCGTGATCCTAGGATAGCGGGAGCGAGACCTTTTTGCCAGCCAGCCGGGAGAGCTCGAGCATGAAGTCCTCGATGCTCGAGAAGCTCCGGTAGACCGAGGCGAACCGCACGTAAGCCACCTCGTCCACCGACCGGAGTCGCTCGAGGACGACCTCACCGATCTCCTCCGACGTGACCTCCCGCATGCTGCGCTTGACGAGCTGCGCCTCGATGTCGGCAGCCAGCGCCGCCACGTCGTCGGCCGGGATGGGGCTCTTGACCGTGGCGTGCACCAGCCCGCGCAGAAGCTTTTGCGGATCGAAGGGCTGGCGCTTGCCGTCGCGCTTGACCACGGTGATGGGCACCGCCTCGACGCGCTCGTAGGTGGTGAATCGCGTCTTGCACGTCGAACACTCGCGGCGCCTTCGCAGCGTCGTGTCCTGATCGAGCAGACGCGATTCGAGGACTCGACTATCGGTCGCCGAACATGAAGGGCATCGCACGTCCGATTCTACACGAGCGCGGCAAGGAGCGTGAGGCGCAAGGCCCCCCGGCTCCCCACCGCGACGCCTCTCGTCAGCTGGCCCTTCCGAGCAGCTGGCGCAGAACGTAAGGCAGGATGCCTCCGCTCAGGTAGTACTCGACCTCGATGGGCGTGTCGATTCGCAAGATCACCGGGACGGTGTCCGTCTTGCCATCGGCGCGGTGGATTGCCAGTGTCACCTCCTGGCGCGGGGTGATGTCGCCCTCGAGACCGAGGAGGTCGAAGGTCTCGTCGCCCTTGAGCCCGAGCGACTCGGCCGTGGTGCCTTCCTTGAACTGGCAGGGAAGCACGCCCATCCCGACCAGGTTGGAACGGTGGATGCGCTCGAAGCTCCGGGCGATGACGGCCCGGACGCCAAGAAGGGCGGTGCCCTTGGCAGCCCAGTCACGGCTGCTGCCGGTGCCGTACTCGAGGCCGGCGAGCACGAACAGCGGCACCTTGCCGGTTTCGTACCGCATCGCGGCATCGTAGATGCTCATCTGCTCGCCGCTGGGCTGATGTACCGTGACGCCGCCCTCGATGCCCGGAACCATGAGGTTCTTGATGCGCACGTTGGCGAACGTGCCCCGGACCATGACCTCGTGATTGCCCCGACGAGAGCCGTAGCTGTTGAAGTCACTGACCTCGACGCCGTGCTCCTTGAGGTAACGGCCTGCGGGAGACGTCGGCTTGATGGCTCCCGCCGGGCTGATGTGGTCGGTGGTGATGGAGTCGCCGAAGATCGCCAGGGCTCGCGCTCCCTGGAGCCGCGGGCGAGCGGGCAGGTCGTTGGCGAAACCGAAGAAGTACGGGGGCTCCTGGATGTAAGTAGACTGCTGGTCCCACTGATAGACCGTGCCGGTCGGGCTCGTGACCTCGGTCCACATGGGCGTCTGGTGGGCGAGATCCGAATAGAGACGGCGGCAGGCCGCGGGATCTTGAGCCTGCTCGACCAGGGCCTGGATCTCGGCGTTGGTGGGCCAGATGTCCTTGAGGAATACCTCCTTGCCGTCCCGGTCGCGCCCCAGCGGCTCGCTCGTGAGGTCGATGTTCATGCTTCCCGCCAGGGCATATGCGACGACCAGGGGCGGGCTCATGAGGAAGTTAGCCTTGATGTTCTGGTGGACGCGGGCCTCGAAGTTGCGATTGCCCGAGAGAACAGAGGCCCCGACGATGTCGTGCCGTACGATGGCCTCCTCGATATGGGAGTCGAGCGGCCCGGAGTTGCCGATGCAGGTGGTGCAGCCGTAGCCGACGGTATCGAAACCGATCTGATCGAGGTAGGGCTGCAGGCCGGTCTTCTTGAGGTACTCGGTCACCACCCGCGAACCGGGGGCGAGGGAGGTCTTGACCGAGGGACGTGGCTTGAGCCCACGCTCCGTGGCTTTCTTGGCCACCAGGCCCGCCGCCAGCATCACGGCGGGGTTGGAGGTGTTGGTGCACGACGTGATGGCCGCGATCAGCACGTCGCCGTGCCCGATGTCGAGATTACGAGCTGCGATCTCGGCGTCGGCTCCAGCCAGTTCATCGGGCGTGGGACGGTTGTTCATCATCTCGCGCTCGGTGATGGTGGCCGTCCCCTGGGTGGATTCGAGCGCGTGCTTGCCCACCGGAACCCGGTCGGAGTCTTGCTCACCGCCGCCGCCGACCCTGGCCGGCGTGCGATTGCCATCGTCGTGGATGGGATGCCGAGCGGCGCGATCGGGGGCCGGTCGCCCGTAGCCATCGGGCGACGGAGCCGCCAGCAGGTCGGCGAAGCGTCCCTTGACGTCGGAAAGGTTGATGCGGTCCTGCGGGCGCTTGGGGCCGGCGATGGCGGGCTGGATGGTGCCGAGATCCAGCTCGACGACCTGGCTATAGTCGCACTGGCCGGCCGCAGGGATGCCGAACAGCCCCTGGACCTCGAAGTAGCGGCGAATGGCCTCGACGTGCTCGGCCGAGCGCCCGGTCGCCAGGAGGTACCGGCACGTCTCCTCGTCCGGCGGGAAGAACCCCATGGTCGCGCCATACTCGGGGGCCATGTTGCCGATGGTGGCGCGCTCGGTGGCCGGCAGCGCCGCGGCGCCCGCGCCGTGGAACTCGACGAACTTGCCGACGACCTTGGTCTTGCGCAGGAGCTCGGTGACCGCGAGGACCACGTCGGTGCCGGTCACTCCCTCCTGGAGCTGACCGTGCATGTGCACGCCCACGACATCGGGGGTGAGGAAGTAGATGGGCTGACCCAGCATGGCCGCCTCGGCCTCGATGCCGCCCACGCCCCAGGCCACGATGCCCAGGCCGTTGATCATGACGGTGTGCGAGTCGGTGCCGACCAGGGTGTCGGGATAGTACAGCGGATCCTGGTCCGTGGCGCTCCCCTCTGCGCGAATGGCGCCCTGGGCCAGGTACTCGAGGTTGACCTGATGGCAGATGCCGATGCCCGGCGGGACGATCTTGAAGGTCTCGAAGGCCTGCGTGCCCCACTTCAGGAACTGGTAGCGCGGGAGGTTGCGCTCGAACTCCTTGGCGAGGTTCTTCTCGAGGGCATCGGGACGGCCGTAGTAGTCCACCTGGACGGAGTGGTCGATGACGAGATCGACCGGGACGATCGGCTCGATCATTCCGGCGTTCTTCTTCATCTGATGAACGGCTGATCGCATGGCCGCCATGTCGACCAGGAGCGGCACTCCGGTGAAATCTTGCAGGAGGACGCGGCCCACGACGAACGGAATCTCGGCGGTGCGCTCCTCGCGAGGCTTCCACGCCGCCAGGGCACGGACGTCGGCCTCGCGGACGCGCTTGTCATCGCAGTTACGCAGCAGCGACTCGAGCACGATGCGGATGCTGACCGGCAAGCGGCCGATCGCGCCGAACCCTTGCTCCTCGAGGTAAGGCAGCGAGAAGTAGCGGCCTTTCTTGCCGGAACCGGCCTCGAAGGTCCGCTCCGCGCCCTTGAAAACGACGTCCATGATGTCCCTCCCTCGAGCAAGTCGATGATTAGGCAACGATGATCGATCATAGCTCCAGCCGGCGGGCGTGCAGGGGATGGCCGCCGCTCGCCGTTGAAGTTTTGTGCGACCTACCGGGACGAGAGCTCCACCAGGTTATCGAACACGTCGTAGATCGTGACGATCCCCTCCATGTGCTCTGCATCGTCCACGATCGGCACGGCCAGGATGTTGTAGCGCGCCATCAAGTCCAGGACCTCCCGCTGCGAGGCGTCAGGGGGCAACTTGTAGTCCACCGACACCGCGATGTCGGCGAGCTTGGTCTCGTCGCTGGCAGCCAGCAAGCGCCGCAGGGAAACGATCCCCTTCAACACCTCGTCGTCCTCGACATAGAGATAGATGACTTCCTCTCGTTCGGCCAGTCCGCTACGCAGCCGGCTCAGCGCGTCAGCCACCGTCGCGGTACTCGGCAGGCTCAGATACCGGGGCGTCATGAGGGCCCCGGCGGTGTCCTCGGGATAGGCCATCAGCTCGCGGACGACCTCGGCGCCCTCGGGCTCCATGAGCTCCATGAGGCGTTCCGATTCGTGCTCCGGGAGCGCCTCGAGGAGGGCGGCGGCCTCGTCGGGCTCCATCTCTTCGAGGAGGTCGGCCGCCTTGTCCTCGCCAAGATCGCGAAGGATCGCCACCTGCAGGGCCGGTTCGCTCTCCTCGACCACGTCGGCCATCTGCTCGAGGGGGAGATCCTCGATGAACTGCTGCCGCTCGGCGTGGCCCAGATCGGAGAGGATCTCTGCCAGGTCCGCCGGGTGCATGCCCTTGAGG
>JAJYIO010000127.1 GCA_021790035.1 bacterium
CCGCGGCATGATCGGCGGCTTTGGCGGCGGCATGGGGGGCCGCGGCGTGATCGGCGGCTGGAGCCACGGTTTCGGCGGTAACTGGGGCCACGGTTACGGTCACCGTTGGGGAGCGTATGGCTACGGCTGGCCGGGATACGGGTCGTACGGTTGGCCGGGATACGGGTCATACGGCTGGCCGGGGTACGGGTCGTACGGTTGGCCGGGATACGGGTCGTACGGCTGGCCGGGGTACGGGTCATACGGCTGGCCGGGGCTCTACCCGTTTGACGCGGCCCTCTGGGGAGGCTTCTACCCGTTCGGCGTCTTCGGGGCCGGCTATCCCTATGCAAACGGCCTCTTCCCGTTCGGGTTCTATCCGTTCACGTACAACCAGGACCTGCTCCTGGCTCCCTATGCCATGGCCTCCGGCGTGTACTCGCCGTTCTATCCTCCGTTCTACGCCAACCCGGCGGGTCTTTACCCGTACAGCGGAATGGCCCCACCTCCCGCCGGGGGAGCGCCGCTGCCTCCATTCGGCGGATCCGTGATGCCGCCAGCTGGGGCTCCGCCGATCCCGCCCAACGCAGCTCCCCCGCAGATGCCCACCTCGCAGGAGTCGACCGGGCAGATGCCGATGATGCCACCATGGCAACAGATGCCCACGACGCCGCAGCCGATTCAGCCGCACTAAACTCTTTCAGGCTGGAGCGGGCCCGATCGCGCAGCATGGCGACCGGGCCCACTTTGCCTCTGGGCCGTTGGACCTCGACTTCAATCCTCGAGCGGCGCGGGTCGGGCGAAGGCCTGGGTCGCCAGCTCGTCCATCAGGTGGGCCTCCGCGGTGTCGATCTCGACCTGCCAGGCCTTGAACTGCTTTTCCTTGAGCCTGGAGAGCACCTCACGGTCCTGCCGAGCCTGGACGAGGGCACGCCGTGCCCGCTCCTCTTCTCGGATGGCCCTGGCCACCGCCTGCTCGGCCTGCTCTCGCTGGACCTCGAGGCTCTGCCGAAAACTCACGAAGGCGGCCAGATCCGGCGCGGAGAACCCGCCTCGGGCCAGGAGAGCCGTCTGGTCGGCCAGCGATCGCTCGGTCCGCTCGTCGATCGTCCGAACGGCGACCTCGGCATCCAGTCTCGCCTGAACGGATCGAGCAAGCTCACCCGCGCGCTCGTCCTCGATCACCTGCCGGTGGTGAAGGAGCGTCTCGAGCCCGAACCGGAAACGTTTTGGCATCTACGAGGCCGGGCGCTCTAGGCGCCGAGCTGCGTCAGCGCGGCCAGCGTGCCGCTGAACTCCGCTGGCTCCTTCATCGGCTGGCGCAAGAAGGCGTCCGTCGCCGACTTGAGCTGTATGG
Organism: bacterium; assembly: GCA_021790035.1. GTDB lineage: Bacteria > Cyanobacteriota > Sericytochromatia > S15B-MN24 > VGJW01 > JAJXWQ01. The sequence continues at coordinate 1,337 of JAJYIO010000127.1, forward strand.
CCCGGTCGATGGCGGGATTGGAGCCCGAGGCGTAAGCACCGATGTTGATGAGATCGCGAGCTTCCCGGTACGTCGCCAGGAGCTCGCGGAACCGGCCCGCGGCTCGCTGGTGATCGGCGCTGGTGACCTGGGGCATGACCCGGGAGATGCTGGACAGCACGTCGATCGCCGGAAAGTGGTTCATCGCGGCGAGCTCTCGTGACAGGATGACGTGCCCGTCGAGAATCCCTCGAACCGCGTCGCTGATGGGCTCGTTGAAGTCGTCGGCGTCGACCAGGACCGTGTAGATCCCCGTGATCGATCCCTGCTCGCCCATTCCGGCCCGCTCGAGCAAGCGCGGCAGGAGAGCGAACACGCTGGGGGTGTAACCCTTGGTCGCCGGCGGCTCGCCGACCGCCAGGCCCACCTCGCGCTGTGCCATCGCGAAGCGCGTGACCGAATCCATCATCAAGATCACCTCGGCCCCCTGATCGCGGAAGGACTCCGCGATCGCCGTCGCGACGAAGGCACCCTTCAGACGCACGAGCGCAGGGGAATCGCTGGTGGCGACCACGACGACGCTCCGGGCGAGGCCCTCGGGGCCCAGGTCCGACTCGATGAACTCGCGCACCTCGCGGCCCCGTTCTCCGATCAGGGCGATGACGTTGAGATCGGCTCGCGAGTAGCGGGCGATCATGCCGAGGAGCGTGCTCTTGCCGACGCCGGATCCAGCGAAGATGCCGAACCGCTGCCCCAGGCCGACGGTCAACAAGCCATCGAGCGCCCGCACGCCCACCTGCAAGGGGCGATCGATGCGGCGGCGCAGCAACGGATTGGGGGGCGGGCGATCCATCGGAGCCTTGTGGCGCGTCGCCAGGGGCCCGAGGCCATCGATGGGGCGTCCGAGTCCGTCGAGGACCCGGCCCCGCAGCTCGAGGCCGGCCGGCACCAAGAACGGGCGACCCGTCGCGATCACGCGGGAGCCCGGCTTGAGCCCCCCCATCGGGCCCAGCGGCATCAAGAGCAGGCGATCGCCGCGAAATCCGACGACCTCTGCCAGGATGGGCGGCTCGCCGTCAGGCAGGATCCGGCAGATCTCCCCCACCTTGGCTGGCGGCCCCAGGCTCTCGACCACCAGGCCCACGACCTGCGCGACCTTGCCCTCGTAGCGCACCGGATCGAGGCCCTCGACGCGCTCGAGATGCGACGCCAGGTCGAGGATGGACGCGCTCAAGGTTGGTCCTCGAGCCGGGCGATCTCGCGAGCCAACATCGGATCGTGCCCCGGGTCGTCGCGAACCAGCTCCTGGGCCACCTCCTCGAAGAGGGTCCGGAACGTGGCATCGATGGTGCAAAGGGTCGTCTCGACGATACATCCCCCCAGTCCGACGGCCGGGTCGGCCACCAGCTGGTAACCGGCCTTCTGAGCGGGGGGCGAGATGGCGCCAGCTGCCTCCAGACGGGCGTGGTCCGCCGGGTTGATCCGGACGCGCACCACGGTTCCTTCCGATGCCCGAGAGAGCGTCCGGCGCAGGATCTCGGCTGCCAGATCCGGTTGCGTGGCCTCGCGCTGAATGACCTTGCTGGCGGTCAGGAGGACCAGACGGACCACGTCGGGCTCGGCCTCGGCCAGCATCTGCTCGCGCTGGCCCACCACGCCTTCGATCTGCTGCTTCAGCGCCTCGATCAGGCCAGCCCAGCTCTCGAGGGCCGCCTTCAGGCCCTCGGCCTGGCCGGCGGCGAGACCTTCCCGGCGGCCCGCCTCGACGGCCTCTTGCCGGAGCCGGGCGGCCTCCTGCTGGGCCTCCTCGAGGATCGCCAGAGAACGCAGATGCGCCTCTTCGGGCGGGATGTAGCCCTCGGGATACACGGGAGCCGGGGGCTCGAGGGGAATCTTGTCCTCCGCCACCCCGCCCCCTCGTACGATCATCCCGGCCTTGATGATCCTCGGGAGCTTGCGCTCGGCGTCCAGAACGCCGGGCGGCCCCACCTCGAGTCCGAGCGCCGCCAGGCGCTGAGCGAGATCGCTGGCTTCCATCCGCTAACTGAGCAACTCGTCTCCGCCACCGCGGCTGATGACGATCTCGCCCCGCTCCTCGAGCGTGCGAATGGAGGCCACGATCTTCTGCTGGACTTCCTCGACGTCGCGAACGCGCACGGGCCCCATGTAGTCCAGCTCGTCTCGGATCATCTTGCCCATGCGCTCGGACATGTTCTTGAAGATCCGGCTCTTGACCTCCTCGTTGGCCCCCTTGAGGGCGAGGGCCAGCTCCTTGCTGTCGATCTCGCGCAGAACGCGCTGGATACTGCGGTCGTCCAGGATGACGATGTCCTCGAAGACGAACATCAACTTCTTGATCTCGTCGGCGAGGTCCGGATTGTGCTCCTCGAGGGACTCGAGGATCGTACGCTCGGTGCCTCGGTCGACGCGGTTGAGGACCTCGACCACGGCCTTGACGCCGCCCGCGTTCGTGAAGTCCTGGCTCATGACGGCCGAGAACTTGCGCTCCAGCACCTTCTCGACCTCGCGGAGCACGGCGGGATTGGTGCGGTCCATCTGCGCGATGCGCGTGGCCACGTCCGTCTGGAGGTCGCCCGGCAGGCCCGAGAGAACCACGGCGGCCTGCTGGGGTTTCATGTAGGCCAGGATCAGGGCGATCGTCTGTGGATGCTCGGCCTGGATGAAGTTGAGGACCTGCGTGGGGTCGGCCTGGCGGATGAACTCGAACGGCAGGGCCACCAGCGATTCCGACAGGCGCTGGAGGATCTCCTCGGCCCTCTCGGCCCCGAGGGCCCTTGCCAGCAATGCCCGGGCGTACTGCACACCTCCGCTCGAGATGTAACGGTTGGCCTGGATCATGTGATAGAACTCTTCGAGGATCTCCTCCGTCGTCTCGTGCGACAGCTTGCCGAGGTTGGCCACCTCGAGCGTGAGCGCCTCGATGTCCTCGCTGTTGCCGAGGTGCTTGAGGATATCCCCTGAGACCTCGGGTCCCAGCGTGATGAGGAGCGCCGCGGCCTTCTGCCGGGCGGTCAGCTCTCTCGGTGAGCGCATTTCCGGATGCTACCCCTTACCGTCTTCTACCCTAGCCTAGCGCCCCTGCCTCGGCCGCTGGTCGTCGTCCTCGTGCAGCCACTGCGCGAGGATGCGGGCCAGGTCCTCGGGCCGAGAACGCGCCTGCCGAGCGATCTCGCGCATCAGCTCGTCGCGACGGTTCGAGGACGCCTCGGGAAACTGACGGATGGTCATGCCAAGTTCCGGCGGCATGCGTGGCACCGGCATCCGCCGCCACCGGCCGTCGTCTGGGGGCTTCATGGTCATACCCCTCCCTCCTGGACGCCCTCGAAGAGCCTCGCCACGCCGCCGTCATCTCCTCGCGGCGGCGTCATTCGTCGTCCATCATCCAGGTCCGGACCAGGCGTGCGACCTCCTCGGGTTGCGCCTTGACGACCTTCGAGATCTCCCGCTGGAGGTGGGTCTTCCGGTCTTCCTCGCCGATCGCCCCGAGTTCCGCCACGTTGACCGGGTTCTTGTCGAGCGACATGGGCATCTGCTCGAAGAGGTCCTCCTCGCGATTGGCGAGCCCTCTCCGCAGCAACAAGAGCGCCACGATACCAAGGATCAAGGCTCCGGCGACCTTGGCGATCGCCAGGATTCGCGCCTGTTGCTCCTCGGCCGCCATCTCGTTGGCCGTCTGCTGCTCGATCGTCGTGTTGAACGGAACGGCCGCCACCACCAGCGTATCGCCTCGAGTGGGATCGATGCCGGCAGCGGCCGAGATCATCTGCTGGATCGACTGCTGTTCGTTCTGGGGGATCTTGCCGTTCAGCGCCACCGAGACGGAGAGTCGCTTGAGCTCCGCGGGTGGCTTGATGATGCGCTTGACCTCCTTGTCGTTGTCGTAGTTGCGCGTGACGTCGGTCCGGCGGTAGGCTCCGCCCGTGCCGGTCGAGCTCGATGCCTGGTAGGTCGGGATGTTGGTCGACGTGCCAGGTACGCCCGCGGCCATCGGGCGAGAGCCGCTGTAGTCCTCGGTCATCTCGTGCTGGCTCAGGATCAGACCGCTCTTGGTACCGCTGGGGGTCGAGACCACGGGCTGGTAGATCACCTGGTTGGTCTCGATCTGGCTGAAGTCGAGATCGGCCTGGACCTGCACGACCGCGCCGTTCGGACCGAGGATCTGGTCGAGCATGTCCTGGAGGTTGTTGCGGAGTGACGCCTCGTAGGCGTGCTCGACGTCGAGCTGGCTGTCGCTCAAGGCGAGGCTGCTATCCCCGAGATCGAGCTCCTGCGAGTAGTTGCGGCCGAGCGTGTCGGCGACCATCACGTTCCTGGGTTTGAGGCCCGGCACGGAGCCCGCGACGAGGTTGACGATGGTCTGGGCCTGCTCCTTGCCGAACTGCGCACCCGGCTTGAGCTGCAGCATGACGGTCGCCGTGGTCGGGTTGTTCTGGTCGGATTCCGAGAACAGATCGGGCGGTGGCACGGCGAGCGCCACCCGAGCGTTGTCGACGCCGACCATGCTCCGGATGGTCCGGGCCAGCTCGCCTTCCAGGGCGCGCTGCATGTTGAGGCGCTGCACGGCGTCGGTCTGCCCGAACTGCTGGCTCTTGTCGAAGAGATCCGAATACCCTTCCTGGGCCGATCCGCCTGGCAGGCCCTTGGACGCCAGCGCCAGTCGCATTTCCGCGACCTTCGGTCCGGGGACCATGATCCGGCGGCCGTCCGGCGAGACCTGGTAGGGGACGTGGTCCTGCTGGAGCTCCTGGATGATCGCGCCGGCATCGGTATCGTCGAGATTGGTGAAGAGCGGCTGGAAGTCCGGAGTCTGGGCCCAGACCAGCAGGGCCACCAGGGCGATCACCGCACCCGCGGTGACGGCCACGAAGATCAGGCGCTGAGGCGTCGACAGGCCGCCCCAGATGCGACTCAGCTCCGAGCGCACCTGGCGCAAGAATTCGTTCAAGACCCCTTACCCGCCTTTGCCATTCAGTCCCGCACTCGCTATACCGGCATCTGCATGACCTGCTGGTAGGCCTCAAGGATCTTGTTGCGGATCTGAGTCGTCAGGGACACCCCGATGTCCGCTTCCTCCGTGGCAACCATGACGTCGTGTAGGTTGACGTTCTCACCCGCGGCGAACTCCTTGCCGAGGGTGCTGGCATGCTGGAGCGAGGTGTTGACCTCCCCCAGCCAGTCGCCCAGGGGCTTGAAGATCTGACCCGCCCCGGTGATGGGACCCGGAGCCGAGGGTCCCAGCAAGGGACCGATGCCCGGAACGTCGCTCGGCTGGGACAGGCTGGTTGCCGGAGGGACGATCGCCGGAAACTCCGGATCCGACGGCTGCATGGCCGTAGACGTCTGATCGAGGACCGCGTTGAAGCCGTCTCCGTGGAGGCTGTCGGTCGCCTGAAACCCTTGCGGTTCGGCGCTTATCGGAAGCGGGGGGGGGAGCGCGCCGGCTCCTGGAATGAACGTCATGGGCCTAGATCTCGATGGCCTTGTTGGCCATGCCCTTGATGGCCTGGATCATGGTGACGTTGGCCTCGTAGCTTCGCGAAGCCGAGATCATGTCCGTCATCTCGAGAACCGGATTGACGTTTGGCATGAGCACGTAACCTTGCTTGTCCGCATCGGGGTTGCCGGGATCGTAGATGCGCTGGAATGGAGACATGTCCTGTTGCAGTCCGACGACCCGGACGCCAGGGACCGGACCCTGGCGCGCCTGGAAGACCACGGTCTCGCGCCGGAAAGGGCCACCCTGCGGGGTGTGGGTGGTGCTCGCATTGGCGAGGTTGCTGGCGATCACA
>JAJYIO010000128.1 GCA_021790035.1 bacterium
CGCTCGCGCCGCCAAGAGCGGCCACGAAAGCAGGCTTCGGCTTCGAATTCTCGACCCGTTCCAGCTAGACCTGCTCGGCCTACGCCTGACTGGCCGATCGCGGCTTACGACCGCAGCCACTCATCTCGCGTACTCGCCGAGTACGGCTCGATCGTGGCTTTGCGGGCGCGCTCGGTTCAAGTCAACCGAACGTCGGCCTAATCCACGCGGTTGGGATCGCCCCGATGGAAGATGTTGGGGGTCGCCTTGATGTCGCTGTCGTGCAGGCCGCCGCCCGTATTGTGCTGCAGGTCGGGCAGCTTGGTGGCGTTCTGCAGGAGGTCCGGCTGCTTGGCCAGATCCAGGACGCGGCCCGCAACCGTGACCTTCATGGGGGGCGGCGGCGGAGGCGGCGGTGGAGGAGCCGGCATGGCCTGCTGCTGGGCAGCGGCGACGGACTTGGCCTCGGCCACGAACTTGTCAGCATTGCGCAGACGGGTGCTTATGATGTGGGCCAGGCGCCGCATGAGCTTGAGCGCCACCGCCGGATCCGTCTCGCACAGCTCCTCGTAGCCCTTGCGCGAGAGCGAGACCGTCTCGAGCGATGACAGCGCGGTGATGGTCGCAGAGCGCGGCAGCGAGTCGACGAAGGACATCTCTCCGAACACCGTGCCCTCGCCCGCATTGCCAATGACGAAGCGCTGGTGGTCCTTGCCGGCGATCGTCACCCGGATGCCGCCCCGCACCGCGACGAACAGCGAGCAGTCGTCAGGCAGCCCCTCGCCGAACACGACCTGTCCGTTCTGGTAGATTCGATGGCGCCCGGAAGCCAGCAAGCGGGACAGATCGTCGAACGTGAAACCCTGGAAGAAGGGCAGACGCAACAGATCCTCGACAGCCACCATGCTGCTAATCATACCGCCAAGGGCGTGTTGCGCATAGCACCGGCGTCTCGCACGAGCAGCCCGTCAGAAGCCCAGCTTGGCCGTGGAGAAGAATGGCGAGCACCCGGAGGTGCCAGGACGTGGTCAGGCGAAAAGCTTGAGCTGTCGCTCAGCTCGCCAGTCGACCGGGCCCTCGACCGGAACGCAAAACCAGAACGTGCTCCCGCGCCCAGGCCGGCTCCGGACCCCGATCTGTCCACCATGCGCCTCGATCAGGGCCTTGCAGATCGCCAGCCCCAGCCCCACGCCCTGCCGCCCTGAACGCTTCGGGCTGACCTGGTAGAACTTGTCGAAGAGGCGTGACAGGTGGGAACGCGAGATGCCGATGCCCGTGTCGCGGATCTCGACCCGGACCTTTCCGTCCGAAGCCTTCAAGGTCACCGTGATCTTGCCTCCCGGGCCCGTGAACTTGAGGGCGTTGCCAACGAGGTTCAGCAGCACCTGGCCCAGCCGGATGGGGTCGGCCCGGAGCGGTATCGGGGCCGGTGGCGGAGCCCACTCCAGTGCAATCCCGGTGTCCTTGGCCTGTCGCTTGAGGTACTCGACCGCATCCTCGACGATCTCCCTCATCTCGCTCGGCTTGAGGTCGAGCTGGAAGGTTCCGGTCTCGTAGCGAGTGAAATCCAGGATATCCTCGACGATCCGCTGCAGGCGCTGCGCATTGACGTGGAGGTGGCGAACGAAGTCGGCCTGCTCCTCGGTGAGAATCCCGGCGAGGTTCTCTTCGAGAAGCTCGGCGTAGCCCACCAGGCTCATCAAGGGGGCCTTGAGCTCGTGGGAGGCAACCGACAGGAAGTCGCCCTGCAGGCGACTCTGCTCCTCTAGCTTGCTGGCATGCTCCTTGAGGTGGCGTTCGCGGACGACCCGACCGGTGACCTCGCTGGCAAGCACCAGGATCCCGCTCGGGGTCTCGCCCGCCACGACCGGATAGAGGTGCACGTCCCAGTAGCTGACCATGCCGCCGGGCGACGATAGGGGCACGGCCTCGGCGGCAAAGGGCAGGCCCGAGTCGAGGACCCCCGCCAGAGCGCGCAGCGCGGGTTCGGCGGCCTCGGGCAGGAGCTCGACGACCGGCAGGCCGGTGATGGCCTCCGCATCCCAGACCGCCCGCCGATCTACTGGCACCACCAGCCACTCCACGCAGAGCGCGGGATCGACCAGGGCAACCGCCAATGGCGATCGCCGAAACACCTCGGCGGCCAGATCGACTACGTGCCCAGGCACCGCGGACACCAGCGGTGCGGGGTACCGCTGGCCTTCCTCGAGCCCCGGTCGAGCTAAGGGCTTCAAAGTAGCCTCCCCAGGCGTCGGGCGAAAGGTTTTACACTCCTGCACGCCTGCTTTGTAAGTGATTATGAAGTAAGATTGCGCGCTTGTCCAGATCGTCCCGGCGAATTTCTCGAAGTTGTCAAGGTCCCGCCACCGGTGACTTCACAGATCCGAAGCCGCCTCCATCGATTCCCGCCAACGGATCTGGATCTGCTCGAGAGCCCTCTGCGCCAGGGAGTAGCCGGGGTCGTACTCGAGCGCCCGCTCGAACTCCCGGGCGGCCTCGTGGACGAGGCCCTTGATCAGCCAGATACGTCCGAGGTTGTAGTGGGCGTAGTGATAGAGGTCGTAACGCTTGGCGGCGATCGCCTGCTGCAGGTAGGGGATCGCCTGGTCGTAGCTGCCCTGCTCGATGAGGTAAACGCCGATATCGTTGTAGGGATTGCCGAAATCCGGATCGAGACTGATGGCGTGCTGGCAGGCAGAGATCGCCTCTTGCAGGTTGCCCAGGAAGCTGTAGGTCCAGCCCAGGAACGTGTACGCCTCGGCGGTCGGGAAGAACTCGAGGCTCCGCCGGTACCGACCGATCGCGGTCCGGAAGAGCCTGCGCTGGGCCACCGTGTCGGTCTCGGCGATGGCTTCTCGCTGCAGCCGGTAGGCCTGGTGGAAGTAGTCCCTGGCCCGACGCCTGCGCTCAAGCGTAAACTGTTCGGCCAGCGACCTTTCCGAGGACATCTACTCCCTCTCGCACCCAGGTGGCATTCCCTGGCCCCGATTATACCCGCCCGCCTGCTCATGCTCCTTTTGGAGTCGGTTAAACCTGCCCGCGAGGCCCGTTTGCCACCGGAGCGCGAGGGCGCCGTAAGATGTAGGGATGACAGCGTCGCCAGGATCCCCCCCGGCGCCCCCGGGTGCGGCCGCAGACGGCCTCGGCCGCCTGGCAGGCGCCATGGCGTCGGCCCGGGTCCTCTTGCCCCGGACCGACAACGTCGGCCGCTCGGGGGACGAGCGCGACCTCTATGGAGTCATCGAACTGCTGGCCGGCGGCGTCAAGGCGGCTCATCCGGGCAGCTCCTGCCAGGCGGGCTGCAGCGCCTGCTGCTCCCTGCACAAGGCGCTGTTCCGGATCTTCCGGAGCGAATGGGACGCCATCTTCGACCACGTCCTCGAGACCTGGCCAGGCGATCGGATCGCCTCCTTCGCCCGCCGATTCTGGACCGAGACGGGCCCCTATTTGCCCTTCCTGGAGCGCATCCAGCGGCGAATGGATGCGGGCGAGCGCGTCCGTCCACCCAGGGCGGATCTGCCGATCGATTGCGGGTTCCTCGAGGCGGATCGCTGCTCGGTATATCCCGTTCGAGCGGCCATCTGCCGGGGATTCGGCTATTTTGGCCTCAGGCGCTCGGCCGACGATCTTGACGGCGATGCGCCCCCAAACGGCGACCTGCCCGGCCTCGAGATCTACTCCTGCAACCAGCAACGAGAGGCGCTGGCTCATCGCGAGATCGGGCCACGCGTCCAGCTCCCGGTCTTCAACACGGTTTACAGCCGCCTGGAATCCCTGTGCGACGGCCAGGAGAAGCGGCTCATCCCCCTGTGGATCGCCCGGAGCTTCCCGAATACCCGGTAGCCCGCCGTCCGTTCGAACGGGCCCCGGCGCTCAGAGAGCCGCCCTCTTGCCGTCGCGTATCACCTCGACGACCGCCAGCAGCTCCGCACGGATATCCGGCGCCATCTCGAGCACCTCCAGGTCTGCGCGGGCCTGCCGCAGGTAGGATTCGATCCGGAGCTCGCAATAGCCCCCCGCGCCGGCGCGGTCCAGGAGCTCCACGAGCTCCCCCTGTCGGCTCGAATCACGGGCCATCGCCAGGACCTCCGCCTCGGGCAAGAGCGCCAGCGCGAAGAGGATCGGCAGCGTTCTCTGGCCGAGATCCCGGTTCCTTGCCCCACTCCAGACCTCGGCGACATCGCTGCGGATCTGCACCGCCGCCCCCAGGGCGGTTCCCAGGCTCTCGAGCCGAGCCCACTCGGTCTCCGGGCGATCCCCGCACAGGCCCGCCAGCCGGCAGAACAGACCCAGCGACGCCCCCGACTTGCCCTCCACGCAGTCCAGGTACTCGTTCTCGCTCATCGGCGGTCCCAGCAGGCCGAGGTCGAAGTCGAGGTGTTGCCCGACCGCCATCTTCAGGCCGGCCTGAGAGAAGTCCCAGGCGACCAGGCCCGCGGTACCGGCATCCGGAGCGGCATCGAGAAACGCTCCCAGCGCCGCGAAGAGGAACGCGTTGCCCAGATTCACGGCCCGCTTGAAGGGCGGCTCGCCCCAGAACTCGGGCGTCAGGTCGCCGTCCTGAGCATCGTCGATGACGTCCGCCGCCGCATAGAGCAAGACACCGCCCGCGACCAGAGCGTCCCGACGATCTCCCTCGATCCCGTAGGCCGAGGCCAGCAGGTCGGGGATCTTGACCAGTGGCCAGTCGGGATGCCGGATCACCACGGCCTCCGCCTTATCCAGCACCCGGTCGGCCAGCTCCTGCATCCCGGCGGGAACCGGGCCGATCGCCGCCATGGCCCGTTCGAAGGCCGAACTTCTAGCCAACGGCCGCCTCCGAAAGGACCAAATCGCCAGCGACAGCCGGCGCGGGCTTGCCCGTCCTGGCCGACAGGACGCGCCAGTCCCGGGCATCGGTCAGCGCGTCGCGGATCGGGGCCATTGCCGCTGGCAGCGCCAGAGCATCGAGCGCCCTCCGATCGGCGAAGAAGGCTTCGCCAGCAGGCTCGCCTCCCGAGCGACGAACCAGGATCACCCGGTGCACCGACCGCAGACTCGAGAACACGAACGGGTAGGACCGGAAGGGCCCGATCGGCTCTCCGCGAAGGCCCACGGCAGCCAGGGCCCGGACGCTCCCCTCTGCGGGCGACTCGCCTGCTTCGAGGACGGCCGCGGGGAACCCCATCATCCCGGCGAGCAATCCGCCGTCGGGCCGGCGAGCGACGAGGACACTCTGGCCTTCGACGCAGAGGGCGACCGCGATCTCGGCGAAGGGAGCGGGTGCCTTCTTGCGCCGCTGCGGCAGCCGAGCCGGATCGCCCCCCTGCCGGGCCAGACATTCGCCGCCCACCGGGCACGCCTCGCAGCGGGGAGACTGCGGCGAGCAGACCGTGGCTCCGAGCTCCATCAAGGCCTGGTTGAGTTCCCCGGGCCGGCCGCTGGCGGGCCCCTCGGCAAGCAGGGCCCGGATCCTGGCCTCGAGTTCGGCCCGGACCCTCGCGCTCGAGACCTCGCCCCCGACCTCGTACAGCCGGGACGCCACCCGCACGGCGTTGCCATCCAGGGCGGGTTTGGCCAGGCCGAAAGCCATCGACGCCACCGCACCGGCGGTGTAGGGACCGACCCCGGCGAGCGCCTCGAGAGCGCTCGCGTCGGCTGGCAACTGGCCGCCATGGCGATCCACGATCTGCCGGGCCGCGGTCTGCAGGTTGCGAGCGCGGCGGTAGTAGCCGAGCCCCTCCCAGACCTTGTAGAGATCGTCCAGCGGAGCTTCTGCCAGCGCACGAACCGAGGGGAAACGCTCCATGAAGCGCTCCCAGTACGGCCGGACGGTATCCACCCGGGTCTGCTGGAGCATCACCTCGGATACCCAGATGGCATAGGGATCCCGGGACAGCCGCCAGGGCATCTCCCGCTTGGTCCGGTCGAACCAATCGAGCAGGTCGGAGACGATGGTGGCGCTCACGGTGCGATCGTAGCAAGGAGTTGGAATTTGGACAGTGACGGGTTGCCCTCGACAACCCGGATCCAGCGCTCAGGTTAAGACTTGCAGATTCGTGACGGGTTTCTTTGGCGAGCCCCCTCCCGGTGCGCTAGCATTCCCACATGGCAAGCAGCACCCCTGACACCTTCCTCGAGGTCGCGGTCGCCGCGGCGCGAAAAGCCGCCAGCATCCACCTCGAACGCCTCGGGAAGACCCATGAGATCGCCTTCAAGGGCGACATCGATCTGGTCACCGAAGTCGATCGCCTGGCCGAAGCGAGCATCTTGAAGACCCTCGCGGAGGAGTTCCCCGATCACGCCATCGTCGCCGAGGAATCCGGGGAATCGCTGACCGGAAGCGAGTACTGCTGGTACATCGATCCCCTGGATGGCACGACCAACTACGCCCACGCCTTCCCCTTCTTCGCGGTTTCGATCGGCCTGGCCCGGAACGGCCGCATGGAAGTCGGCGTGGTATACGCCGCCGCGCTGAACGAGCTCTTCACCGCCGTGAGGGGGCAGGGCGCTCGCCTCAACGGACAACCCATCCATGTATCGCAGGTTGCCCGGCTCAACGACGCCCTCCTGGCGTCGGGTTTCCCACCGTCGGTGCGCAAGGAGCTCACCAACCTGCCGGAGTTCGTGGCCTTCTTGAGACGCGGCCAGGCCGTCCGGCGTCCCGGCGCGGCCTCGCTCGACCTGGCTTACCAGGCATGCGGGCGCCTCGATGGATTCTGGGAGTTCGGCCTGAGCCCCTGGGACGTCGCCGCGGGCTCGCTGCTGATCGAGGAAGCTGGCGGGAGAGTGTCGGGGATCCGGACCGACGCCTTTTCCCTCACCGGTCGAGAGATCTTGACCTCCAACGGTTTGATACACGAAGAAATGCGACAGCTCTTGCTCTCCCCGCCGCGCCTCCACCTGGATCCGCTATCCTGATCTGGCATGGAATTCTCGATGAAACCCCGCCGCTCCCTGCTCACCGGCCTCGTCGCAGGTCTCTTTGCCGCATCCCTGGCTGTTGCGCCCCCGGCCATCGGTCGCGTCGACGTCTTGCAGCAACTGGACGCGGCCCTGGTCCACTACCGCTCGGCGCTTGCCGGCGGACCCGAGTCCTTTGCGGACCTCGCCAGCGATTTTCAGGCGATCGCCCGATCTGCAGAT
>JAJYIO010000129.1 GCA_021790035.1 bacterium
CGGTGAGAACCTCGCGACCTCGAGTGCCAAGCTCACGCAGCAGCTTGCCCTCAGCCGGAGAGAGTTCGAGGGAACCGGCGGGTTCCTTCGAGTCACTGCCCGAGCGTGCGAGGGGGGAACGAAAGCGTCGCCAGCCCTGTCTCGGACGGCAGCCATCACGGTGAGAACCTCGCGACCTCGAGTGCCAAGCTCACGCAGCAGCTTGCCCTCAGCCGGAGAGAGTTCGAGGGAACCGGCGGGTTCCTTCGAGTCACTGCCCGAGCGTGCGAGGGAGAATAGAAGCTTCCCTGGATCATCACCGCGCCACTCGTTTCCAGGTGACTCGCTGGGTGCCCGTGACGAAACGGAAGAATCCCATCATGAGCGCGAGGTTCATCGCCACGAAGTAACGGGGCGCCAGGAGCAAGCGTCGGCCGCTGCGCTCGAGGATCGCGCCGGCGGCTGCGAGGGCGTAGAACTCCACCTGCAACGCCAGGAGGCCGTCGAACGGTTGCGAGCCCGCAAGGGCAGAGTTCGTCAGCAGCGCCGCTAGCATGCAAAAAGGGGACAACCAGCGCAGCACCTTGTGCGACCAGAAGGCCCAGGCATAGGCCCCTCGCCAGAAGAGCAGCGATCGCCAGCACAACCCCAGAGCCTGGAAACCACCCGCACCGAGGCGAATCCGCCGGGCCATCTCGTCCCTCACCGAACGCGGAGCCTCCTCGAAGGCCAGCGCCTCCGGTCGGAAGATCGTCCGCCAGCCCGACTCTCTCATTCGCAAGGGGATGACGAGGTCGTCCACGAGGGTCCGATCCGGAAAGTCCGGCCAGGCTTCCCTGCGCACCGCGTAGATGGCTCCGTTGGCCCCGATGCAAGAATCCAGGCGGCTTTCCCGCACCTTGAGACCCGTCTCGAGATTCCAGTACACTCCCTCGCAGTTCGCCCGCTCGCTTTCGAGCATCAGGCGTCCGCAGACCCCGCCGACCTGCGGATCCGATAGCCCCTTGACGAGCTGGGTGAGGGCATCTCGGGCAAACAGAGTATTGGCGTCGGTGAGGACCAGGACCTCCCCGGTGGCCTGCGCAGCGAGCCGCTTGAGGACGGCCGGCTTGCCGCAACGCACCGACCGTGCGAGCACGTGAACGCGCGGGTCGGCCACCTGGCTAGCCAGGTCCACGGTCCGATCGGTCGAACCATCCGACCCGATGAGGATCTCGAGGCGCTCGGCCGGATAATCCAGGTCCAGCAGGTTCGTGATCCGGTCAAAGATGTGCTTCTCCTCGTTGTAGGCCGAGACGAGGATGCTGATCTTGGGCCAGGTGCCGGGCACATGGGACTCGTCGCGCGGCCGCAGCGGCAAGAGGTAGAGGAGCAGCGGATAGCCGACGTAGGTGTACAGTACGACGCCGAGCGCCAGCGCGAAGATGGCGCAAAGGATGGCAAGCATTCCTCTACCTCGTCGTGCAGTTCCAGGGCGACGAGCCAGAGGAGCCAGGATGCCGCGAACGGACAGCCGGGCCCCCCAGCTGGTGGATGTCCGGTGATCGGTAGCCGCGTGCGCTCGCTACGCCTGCGATGCCCCGGCCCACCAAGCACGGGGCCGGGAGACCATTCTGCCGGCCCCATTATCGGCCGCCGGCCGCTCGCTTCCCTTGTAGGCTCTGAACGAGAAGTCCCGACAACCGGGCTCACTTCGAACCAAAAACGGTCTAACGACGGTTCGGGGCCTGGCGCCGGCAGCTCTGGCATAGCCCCGTGAACTCGAGGTTGTGATCTTCGATCTGGAACCCCGAAGTGCGATAGACCTCGGCCACGACCCCCTCGAGCCCGGGGCAGTGCAGCTCTTCGATATTGCCGCAGAGGCGACATACGAGATTGTGGTGGCAGTGGGTGGCCTGCTCGCGCTCGCAGTCCGCCTCCGGGTCGAGGTCGCAGCGACGGAACTTGCCGGTGCTGAGTACGCGGTGTGCCAGACCGTTTTCCTCCAGGCAGGAGAGCACCCGATAGACGCTGACGGGATCTACGCGATCGCCCGCCGCGTCCAGTCGCTCCTGGATCTCGGGCGCCGAAAGCGGACCGGAACTGGCACCGAGGATCTCGAGCACCCGCCGACGCGGCTTGGTGATGCGAAAGCCCCCGATCCTGAGTTGCTCGACGGCCCAGCTGGCATAGCCAGCCGCCGTGGCGCGTTCCGTCGTCGCCGTCCTAGCCTCTTCTCTGAACGGGTAGCATCACCATGAGCCCACCGCACGCGAACACCAGCCCCCCCAGGAAGCCGCCGAGGACGTCGGTAGGCCAGTGTACGCCGAGGTACAGCCGATCGAAGCCGATCGCCAGGGGGCCGAGAATGGCCACAGCCCAGACCAGGCCACGCACGAGCGACGAGCGCGTGGTGCGAGCGAACAGCAAGGCCAGCAGGGGTAGCAGCGCGGTGGCCATCATCGTGTGGCCGCTCGGAAAGCTGAAGCCAGATGCGTGGACGGGCCACGGGAACAGGTGCGGCCGGGCCTCTCGCACCGCATGCTTGAGTCCCTCCGTGGTGCCCGCCGCCAGAATGTCCACGACCGCGATCGCCATGGCCTCGATCCGCGCCCGTCCCAGCCATGCGGCCAGGGCGATCAGGAGGGAAACGATCGCCATCACCGCCGGGGCGAAGACCTTGGAGGCCAGGATCGCCGCTCTGCCCGCCGATGCGGCGTAATGCGCGTGGATGGAAAGCAAGAGGTCGGTGTTGAAGTGCGCGGCCCGGTGGTGGGCCAGGGCGATCATCAGGACGCCCATCGCGATCGCGCTGAGAGCCGCAAGGCCTCCGAGGGCCACGGGAGGAGAGGAAGAAGCCTGTCTAGTCGTCGCCATGCTCGTCATTAGACCGCCCTGCGGCCCCGACCGTCCAGAGGACGGCAGACCCGGCGCCGCGGCTCGCAGCCTTACTGGCTTGCCCCGCCTCCGGCCGGAGCCATCAGCGGGCCCGCCGGAGGCTTGAGTTCAGGGTCCTGGCCCCCTCCATCCCCATCCACCTGCGAAGCATCGCCCGCCAGATGGGTTCCAGGCCCTCCGGGAGTTTGCGCGCCAGGTGAGGAGCGAAGCTCCTGGCGCAGGGCCAGCCACAGGGTCGAGATCCCGACTCCCGCCACGGTGACGATCACGAGCGCGAAGTCGAGTCCGAGACGGTCCAGGTTGTGAATGTGCAGGGGCGTGGCGATCTCGAACGAGGCCAGACCCGGCGCCACGTAACCCAGGACGGCAGCCAGGATGAACGCCACGCCCCCGAAGAGCAAGGTGTTTCCGGCGACCCTGCGGGCAACCCGGCGGATCTGAAGCGGAGTGAGCTTGTGCGACTGCATCCACGCCCCCACCACCGCACCGATCACGATCTGGGTCACCATGGTGCCGAGGCCGAACAGAAGCCCCGGGACGAAGCCCAGCCACCGGCTTGGCATCTGCGGGGCCAGGACCGTGTACAGGATGAGAGCGAAGGCACCGAAGCCCCACCCGGCCACGAACCCGTGCACCATGGCCATCGGCATCGAGACGATCCGTTCGGGCTCTTCACCCTCGGCATGCATGACCGTGCGGAGGCCGTGGATGTGGAAGACGCGCCCCTTGCGGCGAACCGCGATTCCAGCCATGGCCATCACGAGCCCGACGATGAGGTACATGGGCGTCTCGATGGCGGAGGTCCGGAGGAACGGGAAGAGGGCAAGCGCCGCGAGTTCAGAGCCGATCGCCCGCTGGAGCGTGAATGCTGCCGAGTATGCGAACCCGGCCTTCATCCCACCGCGAGTCGAGTAGCTCCCCACGGCATAGCTGAAGGTGATCGGCCACGTGTGCTCGTCCGGGGTGACGCCGTGCACGACCCCGAGGAGAAAAGCGGTGACCAGGACCGCGCCGAGCGTCAGTCCGGAGCCAGGAGCCCAGAGGTCGAGGTGCATTGGTCATACTCCCTGCGGGGCCTGAGAGTCCGATGCGAAAGCGAGCTGTCCCACCCCGCTGGAGAGCCTAGCACGGCCGGATCCTTATTGCAAGTTCCTGCATTAAGGGGGCGTCAGGTGTTCACCACCCGACCGTAGCCCATGATGTTGCCCAGAGAGACCTGATTCGTGACGTGCGCGGGAAGGTTGAAGTCGTAGGACTCGGCGATCTGGGTCGGCTGGCCCGTGGAGTCTACCGCGGTCACGACCGCGACGTGGTCGGCCTGGCCATCGCCCCAGTCGAAGAACACCAGGTCTCCGACCTGGGCGCCTCCAGGGCCTCCGGGGATGAACTCTTGATCCGCCTTGAAGTAATCGACGAGGGAGGGGCAGTAGTGCGGATTGTCGCCAGCGGCCGAGATGGCCTGACCGAGGTCGAAACCGGCCTTGCCGACCGAATCGCAGGCAAAATCGGCACAGCACCCGACCTGGTCCGGGACGTAGTAGTACTGGCTGGTGTCGTTGGGCGGGTAGACATAGCCGCTGGCCACGAGGTTCTCCGCCCCCGCGGCGATCGCCTGATCGAAGCTGCTGGCCGACGACGGCGCAGCCGGCCCTGCCTGGATGCCGAGCCGACCCCAGGTCTGGGGCCCCACGACACCATCGACGGCGATCCCCTCGTGGGCCTGAAAAGCCTTGACGGCGGCCAGCGTCGCCGGACCGAAGATTCCGTCTACACCCTTGGGATCGAATCCCAGCGCGGTCAGGCGCTGCTGCAACTGCGCGACGGCGCTGCCCGTGGCGCCTTCCTTCAGAAGCGGACCGGATCCGCTTGCTGGCTGCGAGCTGCCGGTGGCGGGCTGCCCCTGCTCGAGCTTGCCCCAGGTCTGGGGTCCCACGATACCGTCGACGGCGATGCCCTCGTGGCTCTGGAAGGCCCGGACGGCCGCCAGCGTGTCGGGACCGAAGGCCCCATCGACTCCCTTGGGGTCGAATCCCAGGGACAGCAGCCGCTGCTGCAGCGTCTTGACGGCCTGGCCGGATGCGCCCTCGCGAAGTTCGGGCTCGGCCGAAGGCCCGCCTGCGGCCACCAGAGACGAACCTGACCTGGTGTCGGGCTGCGCCACGAGCGCGTGGAGTCCGGCTAGCAGTGTCTGGTAACTCGGGCCCCCTCCGGCGATGCCGCCGGTCGCAGCAGCTGGCGTGCTCGCCAGAGCCTTCGCCGGCCCCCGCGTCGACGTCAGGCGTGCAGAAGTCGCCAGGGCTCCGGGCGAGACCGCCCGTCTCGGGCCGATGACGCTCTTTTGTGAGTTGCCCACCGTCTGCGCCGACACTCTCGAATGCAACGCCACCTGCCGAGCGGGGCTACGCAGCAGCTTGCCCGCAGCGGGGGGGTAGTTTGCGGGGGGCAAGGCCCCCTGCAAGTGACTGCCCCGAAGGGGAGTTTCTGATGAGCGCAAGGGGTTCGAGGTCGCTTGAAGGGCCATATGGTTTCCCAGAACTGGCACCTGGGATAGTTTCTACATCGCCCCAGAACTGACCGATCCGGTTAATACCAGGCTAAGCCGCAGACCAGGAACGATTAAGGCCCCTTGCCGGTTTGAAGGACGCCGGACGAGGGCCGGCCAGGCGGCCGTTGCGGGCATACCGGCCGTCCACGATCGTGGGAACCCATCGGATCGCCAGGTCCGGGAGCTGCGATCTGCCCGTCAGGCGATGGCGCAGCCGGTCAGCATCAGAGGGAACGGGGCCAGAGGGAACGGGTCAAAAGTTGGGCGGCGGCAGGTCGAGGGGAGGCCGCCGGAGGCGTCTGGGGCGAGAAGGTCAAGTTCGGCCGCAGCGTGACGGTCTCTGGCAGCTCGGCGGTCCCGTGCATGACCCCATCGCGCAGGGTGCGTTCCCAGAAACGATCGAAATCTGCGGACGTGGCGCTGCCCTTCCAGTACGAATGCACCACCTCCTGTCCGTGCGCGTCGGATGCCGTGACGAGCGACGCCACCAGTTCCAGCGGAGAACGGGTGTCGTACAGGGGCGCGAGCGTGGGCTGGATGACGGAGACGGTGCCATCGTAGGCCCGGATGTCGCCCCAGGTCTCGAGCTCGTGACTCATGGGAAGCCGCCAGCAGCAAAGCTCGGCGGTCTCGTCGTCGTAGAGCCCGAGCCGGACCGTGCTGCGGACTCCAGCGAGGGCGCTGGCGAAACCGAGGGAGGCCGGGGCCGTGCCAGCGGGGTTCGTCCCCAGGATGTACAGCGTATCGACGTTGCCAGAGCGCATGTCGGAAACGAGGCCGGCCAGCGACGCGCTCTGATCGGTCGGCCCGGCGGCAACGGGCGCCGTGTAGGTGACCGTGAGGTTGACGTTCTGGAGCCAGACGTTCATCGCGTGCGCCAGGGCGTGGACCATCGGAGGCTGCTGCTTGCCCGCGATGACGAGGCTCGTGCCACGCTGGGACTGCAGATCCTCGGCGAGCGCCTCGAGCCACTCGTTCGGGAAATCCGAGCCAGAGGGCGGCGGTACGCCCGGGACCCCGACCGCCGTGGCCAGAGCCCTGGTAAAGTCCTCGACATCCGAGGACCTGACTGGCAGGCGGCGATCGGCCTCGGATCCCGTGATCGACCAGAAGGGCTCGATGACGTAGAGCCGGTTGAGGTTGGCGGTGGTCAGGACCCGAGATCGTCCGGGGGGGCGGCGTCGCCGGAGCGAGAATTCGTGCGCGTAGCGAAGGCTGGCTGGATCTGCGTGCAGAAAATTCGCATCCAGCGACACGACGACGTTGGCCCGGTCCAATCGATACCTGGCGTCCAGGGGCCTCCCGAAGGCGATCTGGGTACCTGCGTGCTCGAAATCGGCGTTCAGCGGCTCGTACGCGTGCCAGTTCGCTTCTGGCATCACGGCCAGGAGGGCCTGGAGCTGGGCGGCAAGAGCCGGCGAGGTCACGGTTCCGGTCAGGATGGCCATTCCCTGGCCGTTCCTGGCGCGGAATCGCCCGAGGTCCGCCAGCGCGGCCTCGAGGAACCGACTCCACGTGGACGGGGAGCTACCCTCTCTTACCAGCTGGGCGCGATCGGGATCGTAGAGATCCTGCAGGGAGGCCTCCATCCAGAGATCGCGGGCCCCCA
>JAJYIO010000130.1 GCA_021790035.1 bacterium
GGCCGCGCTCGTGACCTACGAGGAACTCGTCAAGCAGCAGCCCCAGCACGCCGCCAGCTGGCACCAGGCCGCCATCCTCTATCGCGACCTCGGCGACCTGGATGCGGCGCGAAAGGCCGCCACGAATGCGATCGTCTACGGGCCCAAGCCAGAATGCCACGTCACCCTCGGGACCATCTACGGAAGGATGGGCCTGTGGGACGAGGCCGTTGCCGCCTTCAGCCAGGCACTGGTCCTGAAGTCGGACCATGCCGACGCTCTGGCCCAGCTCGGCTTTGGTCTCTTGCAGCTCCGGAGACCGGACCAGGCGCGGCCTCACCTCGAGCGGGCCATGACCCTCTTGCCCCGCGGCGAGGAGCTCGCCTTGTCGGTACGGTGCGCCCTCGATCTGATGTGAGTATCCGCTCTCCGGGGTTCCCTCGCGTGATCTTCGGTGGCGTGGGCCGGGCGAAGAGGTCAAAGCGGGCCCGAGTGCGCCTGGCTGGATGCACCGTGGCTCTCGAGACTACGCAGCGAGCCGGCCAGGCCGCCATTCTCCTCGCGGATCTGCTTTGATATAGCCATGGCAGTCAACCTCGGAATCAACATCGACCACGTCGCCACCCTGCGCCAGGCGCGCCTGACCATCGAGCCGGATCCCGTCGCCGCGGCCGTTCTCGCCGAGCTCGGGGGCGCCGATGGCATCACGGTTCACCTGCGCGAGGATCGCCGGCACATCCAGGACCGGGACGTGGAGCTGTTGCGGCAGACGGTCCGAACCAGGCTCAACCTCGAGATGGCTGCGGCACCCGAGATCGTCGACATCGCGGTCCGGCTGCGGCCCGACCAGGCCACGCTGGTGCCAGAACGCCGTCAGGAGCTCACGACCGAGGGCGGCCTCGACGTGGTCCAGGCAAAAGCGGGGCTCCAGAAGGTGGTCTCGCGGCTCAAGGACGCGGGCATCGCCGTGAGCCTCTTCATCGACCCGGATCCCGAGCAGATCTCGGCGGCCCGTGCGGTGGGCGCGGATCAGATCGAGCTTCACACCGGCCCTTATGCCGAGGTCTCTCTGCGGCCCGGCCGGACGCAACCCGCTTCCATCGACGACCGCTTGCGGGGGCGGTTCGTGCCGGGCACCGACCAGGTCGCAGCCGAGCTGGCACGCCTGGAGAGCGCTGCGCGCCAGGCCGGGGCTCTGGGCCTGATCCTGGCGGCCGGGCATGGTCTGACGTACTGGAACGTGGCCCCCGTCGCGGCGATCGACGGCATGCACGAGCTCAACATTGGCCACTCGATCATCGCCAGGGCGGTGCTCGTCGGAATGGAGCGCGCCGTCCGGGAGATGAAGGAGGCCATGGGCGGAGCGGTTCGCTAGAACGCTTTCGGCTTCCATGGACGAGGGCCCCGGAATCGGGCCCTGGCATTCGAGCAGGTCTACGTAATCTCGACGGCGAATTTATATTCCTTCATTACTCGGATCCAGGCCTGCACGGTACGCTGTTTAACTTATCAGTGTGTTTACCTATCCTTCGTCGAGAGGAGTGCCCTGATGCGTATCGGCCCCAAGCTCCAGGCAAGCTTTTTTCTGGTCGCCTCGATGACTTTGCTTGCGGGGGCGGCGGGCTGGGCGACCCTGGCACCGGCCCAGAGGGCAACCGATGTCATGGGACAGCACGAGCTTCCCCTCGTGGCGCAGGGCGGCAAGGTGGCAGCCGCGGTGGAGCGCACTCGCGCCGCGGCGTTCCTGGCGGTCAGCCGGATCGCGTTGCGGGATCCACGCGCCGCAGACTTTGTCCGACAGTTTAACGGTGCGGTGTCGAATTATCGCTCGGTCGTCACGATGTATCGTGCTCAGGTTCAGACCGCTGCGGAAAAGTCCGACATCGACGCCGTCGACGCCCTGTTTACTCCTTTCGTCGGCGACTGCCAGCGGTTGATCGGCTATGCCCAGGGCGGCCAGGCCGTCCAGGCGACCGGTTTCGACTCCTCGACGGTCGAGCCTCTCCTGGCGCGTTTGCGCTCGGCCACGGACAAGCTCGAGGCCGACAACGAGACCAGCGGAACCCGACGCTCGCAGGAGGCCCGGGACTCTTTCTCCCGTGTTGCGGTAGCCGGGGGCGGAGCGATGATCCTGGCTATCGCCCTGGGCGCTCTGCTCGGAACCCTCATCACCCGGTCGATCGCCAGGCCGCTCGCCAGGCTTGCGCGAACCGCCGATGGCATCGCTCGGGGCGACCTCGACCAGACCCTCGAGATCGATTCGGCGGACGAACTCGGGGATCTCGCACGCAGCTTCCGTCAGATGATGCAGAACCTGCGCGAGACGATTTCCCAGGTTCGTTCCACCGCCTCGGCCGTCGCTACCGGCGCGGAGGAGATCGACGTGAGTGCGGGCGAGCTGACTCGAACGGCCAACCACCAGGCGCTAGCTGCCGAGACTACCTCGGGCGAGATGGAGCAGATGGCCGTCGCCACCCAGACGGTGGGCAAGAATGCCCAGAGCCTGGCGTCGAGCGTCGACGAGGTGTCGAGCGCGATCGAGGAAATGATCGCGACGATCCGCCAGGTCGCTTCCAATGCCGATTCTCTCTCCGGTACGGCCAACGAGACCGCGGGGAGCATCGAGGAGGTGGCCGCCAGCATCCAGCAGGTGGCGAGCAACGTCAACGTCGCGACCACGGCGGGACGGGCCGCTGACGATC
This sequence comes from bacterium, assembly GCA_021790035.1. Lineage (GTDB taxonomy): Bacteria > Cyanobacteriota > Sericytochromatia > S15B-MN24 > VGJW01 > JAJXWQ01. The sequence continues at coordinate 2,682 of JAJYIO010000130.1, forward strand.
ACGCGCGGACGGGCAGCCAGGCGGTTGCCCAGACCATCGCCGGAATGGACCGGATCCGCGTCGTCATGGGCGACGTGGTATCGGTGATCGAGAGCCTGGGCAAGGGCTCGGCCGAGATCGGCAACATCATCGAGCTCATCGACGACATCGCCGAGCAGACCAACCTGCTGGCCCTCAACGCCGCCATCGAGGCGGCCCGGGCCGGCGAGCACGGGCGCGGATTCGCGGTGGTCGCAGACGAGGTCCGCAAGCTGGCCGAGCGCTCGGCCACAGCCACGCACGAGATCTCTCAGTTGATCCAGGGTATCCAGCGCGAGACCGCCCAGGCTACCCGCAGCACCCAGCAGGGGCACGAGGCGATCCAGGACGGTTCTCGCCTGGCCCAGAGCGCCGGCGATGCGCTCGATCAGATCGTCCGGGCGGTCTCGGAAACCTCGACCCTGATGGCCCAGATTGCCGACGCGACTCGCGAGCAAGAGATCTCGGCTCGTCACATCGCCTCGGCGGCCGAGAACATGAACCAGTTGACCCAGCAGGTGTCAATGGCCACCCGGGAGCAGGCCAAGGGCTCGGAGCAGATCATCAACGCCGTCGAGGCGATGAACCGTCTGACCCAGCAGGTCACGGGGGCGACCGCCGGGCAGAAGGCGGGCGTCAGGAGCATCCAGACGGCTCTGGAAAGCATCAACCACCACGCCCTCGAATCCGCCGGGTCGACGAGCCAGGTCAAGGCGGCGAGCGTTACCCTGCGGGACCATGCCGCGGCCTTGCTTTCCGAGATCGCTTTCTTCAAGACCGGTCAGGCCGCCACTGCTGCCGAGGTGCCCGTCTCCGCCGCGGCGGCGCCGACGGTCAAGCAGCTGGTCTGAGGTTACTCCCGGATCGGCTGCTTGGTCCGGGTGATCCGGTCCGGGTGGCGACGGCCTCGCAGCTGGCCTGAGGTTACTTGACCAGGCCCAGCAGGTCGTCGAGAGACTTGTTGTAGTTGTCCAGCATGTCCGTCAGGTTCTTGTACACGAAGTTGGCGATGTCGGTATTCATGTTGGCGTCCTGCTCGATCGTCGTGAAATCGGCCTGCTCGAGACTCTCGGCATACACCTGGATGGGGTCGCCGGACTGCACCCACTGCTTGTAGCTCTTGCCCATGATCCCGGCTCGGGTCGCCACGTTGGTCTCGTAGACCGTGGCCCCGTAACTGGATTCGGTCAGGAACTCCTGCAGCGGCACGCGCAGGATGGCGATGTCCGAGTTGTTGTTGGCCGGATCCTTCTGCTCGGCGGGCGTCAACTTGGTGGGCTCTCCCGTGAACCCGATGACCCCCTTGACCCGGTCGGGGACCCAGTCGTTCCCCACGGGATTGCCGAGCACCGTTCCGTCGCGCTGCTGGTCGGAGTTGACGACCATTCCTGGCGGGGCCGAGGTCGTCTTGAGCCGCATGAACGTGGGCGACGCCGGGTTGAGGTCGATGTCCTGGATCCGCAGCACGTAGAGGCCCTGCTGGGTCTCCAGGTGGAACTGCTTGAACGGGGGCTTCTGGTTCTTCTTGGAGGGGGGGGTCGTATCAGCCCAGTGGAAGTCGCCCTCGCGGGTCAGGAAGACCCGGGACCCGGGCTGCAGGCTCTCGGCCACGGCGAAGAATCCGTTGCCCTTGATGGCCAGATCGGTCAGCTGGCCCGGCTCGTCGGCGATGCCGCCTTGCTGAAAGCGGAAGGTGGACTGAGCCACCCGCAGCTCGCTCGGGCCCGCGGCGATCTGGGGCACCGTCCCGGAGTTAGGGCCCCCTGCCTGGGGTTGGCGGAAGACGTTGAGGGAGCTGTACTGGCCCAGATTGGTGGCCTTGGGATTGAACCCCGGGGTGGCCGCGCCCTCCAGGTTGAAGACGATGTCGCTGCGGAACGCGTCGATGGCCGCGAAGGTGTTGATCAGGCTGTAGCGTAGATCGGATCCCATGCCTTACCTCGCAATTCCCGCCCGATTGGCCCTCGCAGCCAGCTGGCCTGCCCGGAGCCGCCAAGTAATGTTTTACCCTTTAAGAGGCCATTTAAACGGGAAAGTGGCGTCTTTTGTGGGTTTTCAGACTCTTAACCGAGAGCGATCGTCTGAAATCCCGAATCGGGGGTCGAAAACCGGGTTAAAGCTCCGCAGCGGCCTGGATTTCACGCCTTGGACCCGGCGCATCGCGTCGTTTAACAAAGGCGAACTTTCGAGAGCTGCCTCGGGGGACGTCAGAAGCTGGCTCGACGGATGCGATCGCTGAACTCGTCGGTGAACAGGACCTGGTCTCCGGTGAAAGCCGGCCCGGGCGAAGCGGTTTCGAACATGACCGCGCGGGGCCAGGCGATGCCGTCGATGGGGTCGGAGCCCCCGGGGCAGCTTGCCGACATGCCCACGTTGAGGTTCGTCTGCCACAGGATGATCCCGCTCGAGACGCTATCTGCTCCGTTGGAAATGGCGAGCAACGGATTCGACCCGCCCGCGGACTCCGTTGCCGCGACATCCGAAGGATGATCGATGTCTTCCTGGCTATCCAGCACCTGGAGCTCCTGCACCGTGAGGTTGGAGCCAGGCTGGTTCACGTCGTCGCCGGTGATCTGGAGTACCCGATCGTTGTCGGTGTCCGCGACGAAGACGGCCGGCGGCTGTCCCCCGATCTGTGGCAGGGCGGCGACCCCCATCGGGGTATCGACGCTGTCGGAGGCCCCATCCTGGGCACTCGTGTCGGTCCCCGCCACGCCGGTCCCGATAAGGGTGCTGATCACCGAGTTGTTCGCACCGAGCAGGATGCGTCGGATCCGGTAGTCGCCCGTGTCGGCCACGTAGATGAGGCTGTAGCCGCCGCCCTGGGGCGCCGGGATGATCGCCACGCCGTGCGGATCGGTGAATCCTGCCGACAGGGGATCGCCGCCCGACTGGGTGACCGGGTCATAGTCGCCCAGATCGGACAGGCCGACGGTATTGGACGCATTGTCGCTCGAGACCGGGAGGCCGGTTCCCGCCAAAACCCGGACCTGACCGACGGACGGATCCCACCCCAGGATGCGGTCTCGCCCGGTCTCGGCGATGACGACCATCTGGGCGTTGTTGACGGGGTCGGTCCCGACCGCCAGCCCGGTCGGATCGACCAGGAGGGCGTCGCCGGCTGGAATGCCCTGCGGGGTGGGTTCTTCGCAGCCGGAACCGCCGTTGGTCGTGTCGGTCTTGGTGCAGGCGCCGAGCATGGTCTTGATGACCTTGCCGTCGTAGGAAACGAACCGGAGCAGTCCGATATCGGAATCGGAGAACAGGACCCCCTGCTCGGTGCCGACCGTGTAAGGCACCATTCCAGCGGGGTTGTTGAGGTGAGCCTGGAGCGGCCCGTCCGGCTCGGAGAACGGCGTGGCGTCGGTAGCGCCTTCGGACAGCAGGGGGTAGTCGTTGAGGTAAATCGAGGGTGTTCCATCCCCGGCCAGGGTCACGAGCGAAAAGCCCGGCTCGCAGCCGATGGACTGGGCGGTCGGGATGGACTGGACCGTGAACGATCGCTGCACGGTTCCAGATACCGCCTGGATGGTGAACGTTCCGGCCTCGAGCGGGGTGACCTGGGCATATCCGCTGACCCGCGCAACGCTCGCAGGCACGACCGAGAGCGCCACGTCTGGGCTCGCGATCTGGCTTCCGCTCGTGTCGGTGACGTACAGTCCGATGCTGACGGGCGAACCGACCGTGATGGCATGCGGGACCTCGATCCCGATACTCTGGATCACGCTGAACGGGCGGCTCGAGATCGCCGCGGTCGCAGAGCCGGTCGAAACTCCGACCACGCCGGTCAGCGCCCCTGGCGGCACCGTGGCGATCAGGCTCGAGGTGGACTGCACGGAGTACGAGGCGATCTGGTCGCCGAAGCGCACGGTCAGCCCGCTCTGAGCGAGGTTCTGTCCCGAGAGCGTGACCTCGGCGCCCACGCCTGCGTCGGCTGGCTGGACCGCCGTCAGGTAAGGCGCGCCGGGGGTGGTGGGGCCAAGGGCTCCCTGGCTGTCCGCGCCCCCGGTCGAAGTCCCCCGGGAAACGGATCCCCGCAGCAGGGGAATGCCCACCTGGCAGCCGACCGCCCCCAGGCCCAGGGCCGCGAGGACAGCACCCACGAGCGTCCAGGTGAAGGCGGTGCGCACGCGAGCGATCCGGCCGGCCGAACCGCCTGCTGACGGTGTGGCACTCATATCAGAAACTCTCTGCTCCGGCTTCGCCGGCAGGGACTTGCAGGGGGCCTTGCCCCCCGCAAACTACCCCCCGCTGCGGGCAAGCTGCTACGGAGCCCCGCTTGGCAGGTGGGAACCTCC
>JAJYIO010000131.1 GCA_021790035.1 bacterium
AAGCTACGCCTCCGGCGGGAACGGCGGCAACGGAGGGGCCAGCGCGGCTAATGGCGGCACGATCAAGGTCTTCTACCAGGCCTTCACCGGCACCATGCCGACCACGGCGACGGCCGGCCGCGTGTACTCGACGACCTTCTAGCAGAGCGAGCGAGATGAAGATGAGCAGCACGCGCGGCCCGGCGGCCGTGGCGATCGTGGCGGCCCTGATGGCGATCGGGTGCAGCACGGACAACCAGGCGTACGTTTCCGCCACGGCGACGCCCGCCCCGCGGACGCAGAGCCATACCGCGGCGAGCAGCACGGCCTCGGGCCAGATCTCGGGCCAGATCCCGACGGCCTCCGGGAGCGCGCAGCCGAGCCCGACGCCGACCGCGGCGCCCACGGTCGCGCCGATCACGGTCTCTTCGGTGTCCGTGAGCCCTGGCGGTGCGACCCTCGACCTGCCGGGCAGCGGGTCTGGAAGCCCCATCTTCCCTTCTTCGGTCCAGCTTTCGGCGCTGGTGTACCTGAGCGACAGCACGAGCACCAACAGCGTGGCCTGGTCGTCCCTGGCGACGTCGACCGCGACGGTTTCGGTCAGCGGCCTGGTCTCGGCCGTCGGCACGGGCAGTGCCGACATCGTCGCCGCGTCGGTCCAGAATCCGTCCATCACCGCAACCGTGAGCATCGTCGTCCAGGCGAATGGCTCGGTGGGCATCACGATCGATTGAGGACTCGATGAGACACGCTTGGATTTTGTCGGGCGGACTGCTGGGAGCCGTGGCTCTGGTGGCGTGCAGCGCCCCGGAGAGTTCTTCGAGATGGGCGGCTCCGGCGGTCGCGCCACCGGCGTCGGCGGCCCTCCCGCCGACCGGGCAGCTTTTCGTGCAGGTCGTGTGGCCACGGCGCGTGCAGGTGATCCCGTACAGCACCAACCTCATCGATCTGTCGATACGGGACAGCCTGGGCAACGAGGTGGCGTCCACGTCCATCAGCCAGTCGACGGGACAGACCACGAGCCAGGCGACGCTGACCATCTTGGCGGGGAACATCACGGTCGATGCCAATGCCTACGCCACCTCGACGCTGGTGGCGACGGGGAGCGCGACGGCTTCGGTGCCGATCAACCGCCAGGCCACGGCCTCATTGACGCTGACTCCGCTGTACGTGCCCACGATCTCGAGCTTCCAGCCCAATGCGGGCCCAGGGGCCCTGATCACGATCACTGGTTCCAACTTCGGCGCCAGCGGCGTCCCGCTATCGGTCGCGTTTGCCGGGATCACCTCGCCAACGTGTGTGGCCTCGGATAGCAGCGAACTCACGGCCGAGGTGCCTTCCGGCTTTGCCAGCGGCAGCATCGTGGTGACGGCCAATGGTGTTCCGAGCGCCACCTCGAGCGCATTCTCGCTCCTGACGCAACTGTCGGCCGTGTCGATGCCCGACGCCACGCTGTCGGTGAACCAGACGCTCTCCCTGTCCGTGGCGGCGTCCGATTCGGCTGGAGCTGTCAGCGATCCCTACGTGACGTGGGAGGTTCTTTCCGGCAGCAACGTCTATGACAAGCCCGGCGGCACCTTCAGCGCCGCGACGGGTTCAGCGACGGTGTTCACGGCCAGCGCCACCGGATCCGGGATCCTGGAGGCGCAATCGGGTTCCCTGATCGCCACGGCCTCCCTCGTCGTCCAGTAAACCGCTTTCAGCTCGCAGCGGCTCCCCTGCGCGGTCGTGCCGGAAGCACGAAAGCAGAAAGCAAGCGCTGTCGCCGCGTGCCACCGGGTCCGGCCCCGCCCTGCCACCGAGCCGGCTTTGACTGCTCCTGCTCGATCCCTTCAAGCCGGGAGCGCCCGCCGTGTCCCGCGGGAGATGCGGCCGGGAGCCCCTGGAAGGCCCGCTTGCCAAGTTTAGGCCAAACTTACTCCAGGGATAACCGACTTAACGGCCCATGTACGCGATAGAAAGCTGCGATGGCTACCTCAGCTCCTGTTCCTGCCGCCGGGATCTTCTCCCGGATCGGGGGCGCTCTGTCAGGCGCCTACACCAAGCTCGAGCAGGTCCCTGCGTTCAAGTGGGCTTCGGGCAAGGTCCAGGATGTGGTCACCTCCGAGGACGCGATCCACGGGTGGCAAGACATCTACAAGGGCTGGACGACCAGGGATCCCGAGGCGGTCATCAAGTCCGTGAAGTTTGCGGCCTCTGCGGGCCCTGTCACCTCGGCAGCGGCTGCAGCTGGCAAGGCCATCGCCGGGGACGCCGGGACCGTCGGCCAGGCCGCCGGGGCTGTCGGTCGAGATGCGAGCACGGTGGCTTCTTCGGCCGGCGCGGCTTCGGGCGCTGCCACCGCCACCGGCGCCGTCGCCAAGGACATCGCGAGCAGTGCGGGCAAGGATGCCGGCCTCATGCTCGAGGACGGCCAGAGCATCGATTTGAGCGCGACCACCGTGGATCTGCCGGACGGATTCCGTGAGACGACGAACGTCGACATCACCGATCGTCAGTTCATTGCAGACCTCGAGGGCCAGGGGCAGCTGGGCCAGGCAGCCGGCCGGATCGCCGGGGGCGGCTCGGGAGCAGCCGGCGGTTTGAACGACGGCGCGAATGCAGCCGGCGGACTCGGCGGTGGAGCCGGCTCGGCCGCTGACGGCGCGGGCAGTCTGGCCAAGGATGCCGGTGGCGCGGCTCGTGCTGCCGGGGGAGCCGGTCAGGATGCCGCCGGATCAACCAGCGGCGTTTCCGGCGAGATCGAGGCCGAAGGGAAGACCGTCGCCCAGGATGTGAAGCCGCCCGTGGGAATGGCGGCGTTCAAGCAGGGCGTTCGAGAGCTCTTCAGCGGGTTCATGAAGGCGGCCAAGATCTCCGGGCTCGTCTCGGCTGCCATCTCGATCGTCTCGAACGGCTACCAGGTTCTGACCGGCCAGGAGGGCATGCCCGAAGCCGTGGGCTCGGTGCTGGCGGACTCGGCCGATGGATTCGTCTCGGGCGGCCTGACCGCCGTGGCCAGTGGTGGCGTGCTGGCGGTGGTCGGAAGCTTGTTCGGGATCACCGCTGGCCTGCCCTTCTTCCTGATCGGACTGGCCGCATCGATCGGCTTCTACGCCCTGTTCGACACGATGTTCAAGTCGACCCTCTGGGGGCCGATCCACGACACCGTCGCCAACTTCCTCGGCGGCTAGACCCGAAGGGTCAGTCCTCGTCACTCGAACGCTTCCAGCCGGGAGCCCTCTACGGCGTCGCTGCGGGCGAGGCCATCGGCGTCGCGTTGAGGATCGGGGTCGGGTAGACGTCGGGAGTCGGCGTCACGACGATCGTCGGCCCGTTCCAGATCGTCGTGTAGATCGTGAGCGCGGTCGCGGGTGTCGGCACGGGCGCAGGTGTCGCGAGGACGTAGGTCGGGTCGAGGTAGAGGCTCATGCTGAGCCAGGAGTTCTGCCCGAGGATGACCGGAACGCTCTCGGAGGCGGAGCCCAGATCGCTGCCGGCGATGTCGGCGGCGGTCAGGGTCACGGTCGCCGTTCCGGCCGGCAGACCCCCGAACGTGACCCCTGGCGGCGCGCTGAAATCCGCGCTCTTGAGGAGCTGGGTCTGGGGGTTGATGCCTGGTTCCGATAGCGTGAATGCGAGCTGATCCACCTGCGAGATCGTCGCCTGGGCTTGCCGGCCGAATGCGACGCGCACGGAGATCGCACCGACCTCATGCGGCTTGAGCGGCTGGAGCTGCTGAATCCAGGGCGTTTGATCCGCGCAGGCGGCGATGGCCACCGGCAGGATCCCCAGGGACAGGACCTGCCGCGCAAGCTTCCGTGTCATCTCGATCTCCTCGTGCAGAGGGAGGGTTCACGAGAATGACCGTACGGCGAAGCTTGCGCCGGATCAAGTCAAGTTATCGTTGGTCACGCGGACGTCTGGCGTCCACGGGTTTTCTCGGGGAGCTCGTGGGCTTCCAGACGTCCGCGATGTCGTGCGCCTGCACGGCCTCCCCCACCGGAGGAAGGTGCCAGTTGTCGGTCAGCGTGCGGCTGAGCGACAGGTGGTCGTAATGTACCTGGCTGACGTACCCCGACTTGACGCCCCGACCGTAGAAGGCCGTGAAGACCCTTTGATCGCCCAGGAACGACTCGTCCCAGGTCTCGATGAATACCGGGAAGCGACCGTACCGGTCCGGCGTGTTGAACCAGCGGGAACGACGAAGGGTCGACAGGATGCTCATCAGGTTGCGATCGGCCGTCTGGAGGGCCTTGGCCTGCGAGTTGTCCGGGAACGGGTCGTGAGCCTCGTTGTCGTTGTCGAAGCCCAGGTACACCTGGCAGTGGCGAGGCAGGACGTCTGGCGCGAAGGGCTTCTTCCAGATCGAGAAGAGATTGATGCCAGTCGGGCGCCCGGCGACCGCTGCTGGATCCGCGATTCCGTACAGCTCGGGGAAAGGATCGTGCTTGAGGGCGGGTACGCCGTCGTAGGTCGAGTCCTTCATCACGCCGCCCGGCCACCAGTCGATGGTCGGAAACTTGAGCGAGGCGTACTCGCTCGCGATGCTCGGCTCCTTGGCCACGAAGACCTCGTACGGCGAAAACTTCCGCCCGCCCGCGATGAGTCGATAGTTGGGGCCCGAAGGGTGGGTCAGCGCGTAGTACTGGTCGAGGACGGCGCCATGCTGTTCGAGAAACCGGGAGCTAGCGAGGTCCTTGACCTGGACGAAGCCGCGATTCTCGAGGACGATCCAGACGACCGATGAAAAGAACAAGGGACCTGGCATGATGAGCTACCTCGTGCAAGGGCCTGCCCGCCAGCGGCTGTACCGCAAGGGCCGACACGAGAATAGCGTACCAGACGGTTCAGGGCTCCGGGCTCGCAAGCACGCAACCTCTGCGAGGAAAAGGCGCGAGAAGCCCGAAGGGCTTCGAAAATCCAGCCCGAGCCGGCGTAAAATCAAGCAAGCGACTGAACCCACTTCTCAGGGAGATATCGATATGGCAACCAGCATCAAAGGAACCCGGACCGAGCAGAACCTCATGAAGGCATTCGCTGGCGAATCCGAGGCCCGGAACCGGTACACGTTCTTCGCAGGAGCGGCTCGCAAGGAAGGTCTCGTCCAGATGGCGCAGATCTTCGAGGAGACGGCCAACCAGGAGAAAGAGCATGCGAAGCGCTTCTTCGGCTTTCTCCAGGGCGGCGACGTCGAGGTGACGGTGAAGTTTCCCGCCGGCACGGTCGGCACCACGCTGGACAACCTGAAGGCGGCGGCCGCGGGCGAGCACATGGAGTGGAGCGAGCTCTATCCCGAGTTTGCGCGCACGGCCATGGAGGAAGGCTTCCCCGAGGTCGCTGCTGCGTTCACGAACATCTCCGTCGCGGAGAAGCAGCATGGCAAGCGCTACGAGGAACTTGCCAGCAATCTCGAGGCAGGTCGCGTGTTCCGTCGTGACGGGAAGTTGACCTGGCGGTGCCTCAACTGCGGCTATCTGCACGAGGGTTCGGATGCGCCCAAGACGTGCCCGGCCTGCCTCCATCCCCAGGCCTACTTCGAGCTGCTCGGCGAGAACTGGTAGCTCTCTCGCCACGACGTAGGACCGGGCCTCGGCGCCCGGGGCCTCGCGGCGGGTGCTAGCCTGGACTATTCATGACCCGCTACTCGACCGTCGCATCTCGGCCCGCCTGCTTCGTTGCACCGCGGTCCGTCGGTCCTCACGTACTGTTCAAGTACGCTGCGTCCCTCGGGCCTTGTGCGCCTCGCATCCGGACCGATCTGCTCGGTCTCGCTACGCGAGCCGTGAATAATCCAGGCTAGCCTGGGATAGGTCTGAATCCTTTGCCAGCTGCTGATCGCTCGATCCAGAGCTGCTCTTCTTGAACCATGGCTCCTTATGGCGGAATGGATGACGGTCAAGATGATCCTGCCTAGAAGCAGTATTCACCCGACAAGGCGAAGGACGGCCCGAAAGTGTTGGCGGAGGTCAGGGTGACACCGTGTAGCTGGTTCAACTGGAAGTTGTATGTTTCGCTCGAGTTGGCTGCATCCACGACCGTGATCTTGACCGGCATGACGGGCGTGGTCAGCAGGTAACCGAGATTGACCCCGAAGCGAAGGTCGGGAGTGAACTGGTAGGCGAGGCCCACGTCCGGTCCGCCGCCGTATCCGCCCCCGATGATGTCGATCGCAGAGCCTGGCGTGATCGCGGTGACGCCATCGGTGGCAAGCTGGCCTGCCACGGTGCGGCCGACCTGGGCGGAGGCTCCGATCAGACCCGCCTTGAGGCCCGCCGACAGGACGAGCTGGTGAAAGTAGAACCGCTTCTTGATTCCGGCCAGGATTTCGCCCGCGCCTGCGGGTGACGCCAGCAAGCCATCGAGGTCTCCGGTCAGGTAGAGTTCGGACAGGGCCGGGTTCTCGAACCTGCGCGCCAGATCCATCTCGCCCATGAGCGATATCTCGGGCGCCAGGGCACGACCACCCCTGGGATCGAATGTGCCCATGCCCAGCCGGACCTGCCCGCTGTAGCCCGTCTGCGGGTGTTCGACCAGGCGGTCGCCGATATCCAGGCCTGCGGGATCCTGGATGACGTCGAAGCTCGAGGTGTCGGTGGCCTCGTCCCGGATCTTGACGAATCCAGCCGGCTCCAGGGCAAACCGGTCGCCCTCCTTCACCTTGCGGACCACGTCGTAGACCGAGTCGTAGTCGATGCCGTTGTGGGCGCCCAGGGCCATGACCAGGGAGTGATCCGGACCCTCGACGATGTGGCTCTGGATGCGAAACGCCCCGAGCTTCTTCGTCTCGTTCATCAGATCGGACAGGACACCCTCTCCCGCCGCCGGCAAGACGTCTGCAAAGCCCTCTCTGGGGGGCAGGCTGGCCAGGCGGTCGCGGTCGTCGGCGTACTCGCCCATCTCGCGTTCGCGGTCCATGCGACGGGCTCCCTTCAAGATCGTCGCGGATACGGTCTTCTCGGCGATTCCATCGGCCGTGGCCTTGCCTTCTTCCAGGCCGCTGGCCACGTCAACGACCTCGATGGATACCTC
>JAJYIO010000132.1:0-2899 GCA_021790035.1 bacterium
GGCCCTGCAGGATATCCAGGCCGTTCTCTCCGACGATCGTCGCAACGACATCTGGCCTGACGGCATGCGTGCCGGCGCGTGGGCCCTTTACTACGAGGGGCGGATCAAGGAGGCGTCCGGGGATCGTGCCGGTGCGCGCTCGGCATATCGCGCCTTGCTCGCCGAGTTCCCCGATTCCCGCGATCACGATGGCAAGCCTTTTGCCGCCAAGGCCGAGCAGCGGCTGGCGGCGCTGGGGGACCGGCCGTGAGGTTCTGGCCGTTCCTCCGCCCGAAAGACGATCTGGCGGCTGCCTCGCCCATTCGCGTCGCCCTGATGCTGGTCATCCTGATCGGGCTGCCCACCGTGCTCCTGGTTTCCGCCAACCTTCGCGAACTGGCCCGGGATCGTGCCACGGTCCGCGCCTCTCTGGCCGATGCCCACCGGACGCAGGCCGCTGCCCTGGCCGCCGACATCGCCGCCCAGCTCCGGCGGCGCCTGGCACGCCTCCATGTTCCAGAGAACCCGCAGGAGGCCGCCCACCTGGCCGGCGAGCTCAACGAGGATCGGCCCTTCATCAAGCAGGCTTTCTGGATCGACCGCTCCGCACGCCTCAACGGCCAGGAAATCCTTCCCGCCCCGAGCACGGTGGCCAAGCTTCCTCGCCCGGTCGGTGCCGGAAATTCGAGCGCTGCAGAGGAGGCCTTGCGCGACGGTACCCGGGCCGAGCTGACACTCCACGATCTCGCCGCGGCTCAGGCGGACTACCAGCAGGCGCTCCTCGACACGGCCCGGCCCGGCCTCCGGGCGCGAGCCGCATTCTCGCTCGGCCGTCTCGCGGAGCATTCCGGACATCCCACCCGCGCTGCCGCCTACTATCGCGCCGCCGACCAGATCCTGGGAAACGGCCGGGACGAGGACGGCGTTCCCTACGGCCTGCTGGCGGATATCCGCCTGGCTGCGATGGCGCCCGATCCCGCGTTCGTATCGGAGGTTCATTCGCGTCTGGACCAGGCGCTGTCGGCAGACGAGGCCGCAGCTTACGGGGCCTACCTGGATCGCGCCGTCGCCTCGAGCCTCGTGACCCTCGCCAGGCAGACCGCGGCCGGGAGTGCTTCGGCCTCCGCCAGCGCGCCCACGTCCGCGGAGGTGCTGCGCAAGACCCTCTGGCCACGCGTGCGGGGGCAGTATCTCTCGGAGCCGAGGTGGATCCGGGTCGACGGTCCAGATGGGCCCCGCTTGTACGGCGTGGCCGGGACCCCGAGCGACGGGTACGTGGGGTTCCAGGTCGACCTCAAGGCGATCGCGACGGACTACGTTCCGCGCTGGGCCCGGCGGGTCAGCCTGGATCCGACATCCGAGGCCACGTTCCGGGTCCTCGCCGGGCGGGCGCCCAACTCGGTCGAGGTGCGCCTCGAGCCGCCCTTCGATTTCGCTCGGGCGTCCATCCAGCTGCGCGAGAATCTGGTCGAGCAGCGCCTCCATGCCCAGTTCCAACGCTCGGTGGCAGGGCTGGCTCTCGTCCTCCTCGTCATCGGAGCTGGCGGCTGGGCGCTTTATCGCGGCATCACCCGGGAACTCGGGTTCGCACGCATGCAGGCAGCCTTCGTGGCCGGCGTGTCGCACGAGCTCAAGACCCCGCTCACGGCCATCAAGATGTACGCCGATCTGCTGGCGCTCGGGCTGGCCCGGGATCCATCGGCCGCCGCCAGGACCCTGGTCGCCGAGGGCGATCGCCTGGCGCGCCTCATCGATCGCGTGCTGGACTTCGCCCGGATCCAGCGTGGAGCCAAGACGTACAACGTGGTGCCGGTCGATCCCGAGAGCCTCCTGCAAGAGACTCTCGCCATCCTCGAGCCTTCGATCCAGGAGGGGGGATTCGCGGTCGAAGTCGCGATCGAGCCCGACCTTCCGGCCGTTCGCGCGGATCGCGACGCCTTCCTGCAGGTCATGCTCAATCTCGTCGGCAATGCTCTCAAGTACTCGGGCGCTTCTCGCGCCCTGTCTATCCGGCTCAATGCCGAACGGGATCCCTCAGAGGGCGAGAACGGATCGCCGACCGCTGTCCGGATCGAGATCGAGGATCATGGCGTGGGCATTCCCAAGCGAGAGCACGCCCGTATCTTCCGTCCGTTCTACCGGATCGGGCCGGCCGACGGCCCGGCGGGCAGCGGGCTGGGCCTCGCACTGGTCAAGGAATACGTCGTGGCCCACGACGGCGAGATCCACGTGAGCTCGGAGGCGGGCCAGGGGAGCACGTTCACGGTCGTCTGGCCGGTGTTCTAGGGGGAACTTCGATCCTCTTTCGCAGGCTCGGGCAGTGACTCGAGGGAACCCGCCGCCGGCCTCGGACTCGATCCGGCTCTGACACCATGCTCGGGCGGATCGTGGAATACAATCGAGAGAGCTGATGGCACAGATCCTGGTTGTTGAAGACGAGGCGGCGATCCGCCGCGGGCTCGTCGAGGTGCTCGAGGCCAAGGGCCACCGCGTACAGGCGGCGGTCACCGGGCCCGAGGGCCTGCACATGGCGCTCGCGCCGACCCGCCCGGACCTCGTCCTGCTGGACGTGATGCTGCCCGAGATGAGCGGCCTCGACGTCTTGCGGGCGATCCGGGCCAAGGCCCCGAGCTTGCCCGTCATCATCGTCACCGCCAAGGGCCAGGAGGTCGACAAGGTCATGGGCTTCGAGCTCGGCGTCGATGACTACGTGACCAAGCCCTTCAGCGTCCTGGAGCTCCTGGGCCGGGTCGGGGCGGTGCTACGTCGGGCGAGCGGGCTGCCGGCCGACGATCCGACCGGGGTCCTGACGATCGGGATGGCGATCGTCGACTTCGACCGCCTGATCCTGTCTCGCGACGGGGTGGCTCGGGAGCTTGCCGCCAAGGGCTTCGACCTGCTCCGGTGCCTGCTGCGCCAC
>JAJYIO010000132.1:2909-6920 GCA_021790035.1 bacterium
TGGTGAGTCGCGATGCGATCATGGACGAGGTCTGGGGACAGGACTCCATGCTCAACACGCGCACGATCGATAACTACATCGTCAAGCTACGCCAGCTGATCGAGCCGGATCCCAACAACCCCTGTCACCTGCACACCGTCCACGGGGCGGGCTACCGTCTGGAGCTCTGAGATCCCAGCTGGTCCGGGCGGTCAGCTCAGCCAGCTCTGGCGCGGGCCCGGCCGGCCAGCCTCGGCGGGCTTGGTAGCTGGGATCTTGGCCTCGAGCTCGGTGGGGATCGTGAAGCGAAAGGTCGTGCCCCGGCCGACCAGGGATTCGGCGACCATCTGACCGCCGTGCGCCTCGACGGCCGACTTGGCGATCGAGAGGCCGAGTCCAGAGCCGCCGGCACCCTGGACCCGCGCCCGATCGCGGCCGACCCGGAAGAACCGGTCGAAGATGTGGGGAAGATCCTCGGGCGAGATGCCGATGCCATTGTCCGCCACCGCGAACTCCCACGCTTCGCCCAGGGACGTGACGGTCAGCGTGACCGCCCCCCGGTTCTGCGTGTACTTGACGGCATTGCCGAGCAGGTTGACCAGGATCTGGCGCAGGCGGACGCGATCGGCCGCCAGGTGGATCTCGCCGGGCAGCTCCAAGGTGAGCTCTATTTCCTTCTTCTTGGCCTGCGGCGTCACGGTCGCGACGGCTTCCTCGATGACGCGGGCGGCGTCGAGTCGCTGGACGTTGAGTTCGGACGACGTGCTGTTGAGCTTGGCGACGTCGAGGAGATCGTTGACCAGCTGGTGCATCCGGTTGGCCTCGGCATAGACATCTTGCACGAAGGCCTTGAGTGCCTCGATGCCCTTGTCCAGGTCCACGAAGTCCTCGTCGAAGCGGTTCTGTCGCGCCACATCCGACTGGTTATGGACGTCCTCGAGCATGTCGAGCACGTTCTCGGTCAGCACCTTCATGCTCGTGACCGGCGTGCGCAGCTCGTGCGAGGCGTTGCTGATGAACTCGGACTTCATCTGATCGGCCTCGATCTCGGCGGTGACGTCGTGGAAGATGACGAGGTGGCCGATCTGGCGACGGTCCTGGTTGTACAGGGGCGACGAGAAGCGCTTGAGGAACTGGCGTGGGTTCTGGAGTTCGACGATGTCGACGCGCGGCAGGTCCGGTGCCGAACGCATCAGGCGTTCGATCTCGGCGATCTGGTCGGGGTCGGCCCAGCGGTCGAGGAAGAGGTTGCCCGGCTCGAGGAAGGCGGTCTTGTGCACGGCGGGCTGGGCGATCTGATTGAGGGCCGGATTGGTCATCACGGGGTTGAAGTCGAGGTCGTAGATGAGCAGGCCATCGGTCATCGAGAAAATGACCGCCTCGAGCTCGGCTTTCTCGAGGATCAGCTGCTCGACCTTGAGCTCGTGAAACCCGCGCAGCTGTTCGGTGAGCTTGCGGATTCCCTCTGCCAGCGTGCGGGCCTGGGGGTGCAGCATGGCGCTCGGGGAGGGCAGATGGACGTCGAAGTCTCCCGTCGCGACCTTCTCGATCTGACGGTGAAGCGGCTCGAAGAGGCTCCAGTGCAGGCGCGTCACCTGGATGCCGACCAGGAGGAACGCGAGGGTCGAAAAGAGCCAGCCGGCTGAGATGGCCGGAAGATACTCGGCCTTGATGATGCCGTACACCCATCCGAGGATCGTGGCGCCAGCAGTCAGCGCGGCGAAAAGAGCCGCGAACCACAGCGCCAGCGACGTGGAGGTCTCGACCGGCAGCACGAGACGATCCGTCGGCGTGCGCCGGAAGGGCTCGCCGGTTCCCCGCGGGCTCAAAGGCCTGCTCGGTGGCAAGCCGCTGCTACTCGATGTGAGCGCCGGCCCGCATACGCCGCTCGAACCGGTAGCCGACCCCGCGCACCGTCTGGATGCGCACCGGGTTGTTGGGGTCCTTCTCGATCTTCTCGCGCAGCCAGTGGATGTGGACGTCGACCGTGCGACCCTCGCCGGTGAAGTCGTAACCCCAGACTTGCTCGATGAGGAACTCGCGGCTCAGGACCTTGTTGGCGTTGAGCGCCATGAGCTTGAGGAGCTCGTACTCCTTGAGGGTAAGGTTGAGAACCTTGCCCGCCAGGGTCACCTCGTGGCGAGTGAGGTCGATGACCAGATCGCCGATCTCGATCTTGTCGGGCTGTGCGGCCTTGGCCTCCTGGTAGCGGGACACCAGGCGCAACAGCGCCTTGATCCGGGCCAGCAGTTCCCGGAGGCTGAAGGGCTTGGTGACATACTCGTCGGCGCCGATCTCGAGGCCGACGACCTTGTCGATCTCTTCGCCCTTGGCGGTCAGCATGATGATGGGGACCGGCATCTCCTGGCGGATCTGGCGGCAGACCTCGTACCCGTCCAGGTGGGGGAGCATGACGTCGAGAATCACCAGGTTGGGCTTCTCTCGCCGCGCGACCTCGAGGGCCTGCTGGCCATCCTGGGCCGTGGCCACAGAATAGCCCTCCTTTTCCAGTGAATACTGGATGGACTTGACGATGGAAGGCTCGTCGTCAACAACCAAGATCTTGGCGGACATGTACTGGACGCAACGCCCCCTCATGCCGGAAAACCGGCCAACCTAACCGTGCCAGTTATACCACCCCGACACCCGATTTAACGCTCGGCCAAAACTCTGTGCCACCGCGCCATCGCGGTTAAGCCTGTTAATGAGTCTGCAACAAATGTTAGCAGGGGCCTGCGTTATGTCGCAGAAGAGGCGGGAAGAAATCCATTGATCAACGCCATATGCCATTTTTAGCCACTTCACGATCAGATACAACACCTCGCTCCTGTCCCTCTTTGCCGGTCGGCTCCTCGTGCTCGATACCGCCCCGCCGACGACCTGAAAAGCCGCTCTTTATCAAGGATCTCGGGTGAAGCGCCTACACGCCCTCTGGCTCACGCTCGCCATCTGCTTGGCCCCGCTGCCGGCGCTGGCGGATTCCAACCATTCGAACCGCCAGTGGACGGTGCTCGATACCCCGCACTTCGCCGTCCATTACTATCCCGGCGAGGAGCGGACGGCTCGCCGGCTGGCGGCCGCGGCCGAGGAGGTGCTGCCCCGGATCGCCAAGGACTTCGGCGTCAGCCTGTCTGCCCGGGGCAAGCATCCGTTCACGCGCATTCCGGTCGTGGTCGACCGTGACACCTTCTTCAACGGCGACGCCGAGCCCATCAAGGACCGCATCTACCTCGACCCTTCTTTGGCCTCGTCGTCGGTCATCGGGACCAAGCGCTTCATCGCCCACGAGCTGACGCACGTCATCAATTTCCGGGCCGTGGATCGGGACGGCGAGCTGTCGAAGCTCACTCACGTGGAGGCCTTCCCGAGGTGGTTCCTCGAGGGCCTGGCCCAGTACGAGGGCGAGTACTGGTACGCGTCCGACGACCGGATGCTGCGCCTCCACACGGTCGACGATTCGCTCTTGAGCCGGGGCGAGCGCGACAATTTCCCCTTGCTCGGCAACGAGGCCGGAGCGGCCGGCTACGACGAGGGCTACTCGCTCACCGCTTACATCTTCAACACCTACGGCCGGGACAAGATCGCCGCCTTGATGAAGCTGGTTCGCGATGGCCAGGTCTCCACCCTCGACCAGGGGATCCAGCGCATCACGGGCCAGAGCATGACGGCGGTGCGGGCCGCATGGAAGGAAGCGATCCGCGAACGCTATCGGCTCGAGACCGTCGACCTTCACGCGGAGGTTCCGGGCAGCCGGATCATCGTCCGCAGCGCCCAGCAAGACGTCAACGTCAGACCGTGCCTGTCGCCCGACGGAAAGCACCTGGCGTACCTGACCAGCCGCTACGAGGACTCCTACCTCTACCTCCGCGGCCACGTGATGGGCTTCCTCTCCCTGGCCGTCGCCGATCCCGCTGGCCGCGACGCCCACATCCTGCCGGTTGCCCACGGGCGCATCTCGAGCTTCGCCTGGAGCCCCGACGGCAAGCAGCTTGTGGTATCGGCGGTTTGTGGGGACGAGCACCAGAATCCCAC